>SKTA01000122.1 GCA_007122745.1 Bacteroidales bacterium | reverse complement strand
GCAAACTTCAGGGAACTGAACAGTAAGTTAAAGGACTTACCGGATATTGATTATATTGAGCTGAAGGAAAACATTGGACGAAGTAAAATTCGCAATGTATTGCATAAAAGGGCCAGATACTCCTGGTTGTTGTTTCTTGATTGTGATACTGAAGTACAGGAAAGCAACTACCTGCACCGATATATCCCGTTCCTGAAAAAAGAGGAACATATTTTGGTTTATGGTGGTCGCTCCTACCATCCGCAACCTAAAGATGATCAGACACTGCTTCACTGGCACTTTGGCAGACACAGGGAGGCAAAAAGTGCCAGAATTCGCAGCAAAATGCCTTATCAGTCGTTTATGTCCAATAACTTCCTGATACACAAGTGTGTTCTGGACAAAGTTCCCTTCAATGAAACACTCAAAGGTTACGGACACGAAGATACGCTGCTGGGACATGAACTGAAAAAACACGCCATACCGCTGATTCACATTGACAATCCCCTCATTCATGCAGGACTGGAAACAGCGGGGGAGTTTCTTTCAAAAACAGATGAAGGACTCAGAAATCTGCTGACAATCAATAAGCTTTTAAATGAAGACAAAGACTTCATCCGTTCCATCAAGGTATTGAGATGTTATATCTTCCTGAAAAAGATTTTTCTCAGAAAACCTTTTGCCTTTGTTTTCATGCCATTTGAAAAACCGATCAAAAACAACCTTCTGGGCAGGAACCCAAAGCTTTGGCTGCTTGACTTATACAAACTGGGAAAACTGTGCCGGATGCAAACGGTAAACGGTGAACAGTAAACGGTGAACGGTAATATTTCGGTCAGGCAATATAAGTTTCAAGCAGTTTACAGGTTGGATCTGGAAGCAGTTTAACGCCATTAATGCTCGCGGGCAGCAGAACCGTCTCCCCCTTGTTAAGTTGTTCTGTTCCAGACTGTGTCTGAATACGACAGCCGCCATCAATACAAACATAAACAACAAAGGAATCAACAAGATAATAATCCAGCTCAACCGGCTGAATAACCTGCATCAGGCGGGTTGTGAAATACTTGGACTGCACCAGGTTCACAGCGTTATCAGGGATCACTTCATAATCAACCCGGTTGTCCTTTGCGGCAAAATCGATCACATCCAATGCCTCTTCCGTATGGAGCTTTCTGAGTTTGCCGTCTGTGTCTTTTCTGGCCCAGTCATAAATCCGGTAGGTGACATCTGACGACTGTTGAATCTCGCACAGTGTAACGCCTGCACCAATGGCATGTACCTGTCCGGCAGGGATATAAAACACATCGCCCGGTTGAACTTTGTATACATTCAGGAGCTCTTTGAGGCTGTTGTTTTTTAAATGAAACAGGTATTCTTCTTTAGGAACATCTTTCTTAAAACCGGCGATGATCTCTGCATCCTTTTCAGCATGAATAACATACCACATCTCGGTTTTCCCGTCAGACTGATGACGGGTTCGTGCCACGGCATCATCGGGGTGGACCTGGATTGACAGGTCACCCGTCGTATCAAGAAGTTTGAATAATAGCGGAAAGCTATTACCGTGTTTTTCATACACCTTCTCACCGACAAGGTCACCCATATAAACTTCGATGATCTCTGTAAGATTGTTTCCTTCAAGAAACCCGTTGGAAACAAAGGAAACACTCCCGGGTACGGACGACAGTTCCCACGACTCGCCACAGTTAGGCAAAGAGTCAAATTTTTTATTAAACAGGGTACGAAGTCGCTGTCCGCCCCAAACTTTCTCCTTAAAATGGGGAGTAAACTTCAGCGGATACAAAATATTTTCCATAAAAGAACTGGTTTAATCTTTATCCGGCGATAAGAGATAAAAGCCTTATGGCCATAAGATCTCTTCCTGATCATTCATTGCCACAGCCCAGCTTACCAGCTCGAGGCGACCATTTTCAAATACAAACTGCATGTGTGCTTCATGAAAGAAAACAATCACCTCATCCAGTTCCGGATCATCCTCTATTTCAAATTCAGAGAAATTATTTTTCTTCATCAGGGCAATGATCTCATCCTGACTCTTATCAAACACCTTCTCACCAAAGAGCAGTGCATCTTCATTGTCGGTTTCAAAATTGGTGCAGACGTTGTTTAAGTCCTTTTCAAAATACAAGGAATGGCCATCGTCCCAATAACTCCAGACTTCCACTTCGTGAATCTCTCCCTCTACATCAATGGTTTCCTTTTCGGCCGGCTCGCCTAAAAGCTGCAGCACTTCATCGCGGCTCACGCCGAATTTTATATCACCAAATCCTTGCAATGGTTTAATCTCTTTTAACTCTTTCATGATTGATTCAATTTAGGATGGATAATTGGGGATTTAATGCAAATATATGGATATTTTTTAATCCTGATGGTTTAGCGTTTGGCGTTTGGCGTTTAGCGTTTAGTTTAGAGTTTAGAGTTTAGAGTTTAGAGTTTAGAGTTTAGATTTAAGGTTTAGAAGTTTAGAAGTTTAGAAGTTTAGAAGTTGAGGGTTTAGCGTCAAGTGTTTGGTGTAATGCTTCCGCCTATGGTGGATCTGCGTTCAAAATCAAGGCAACTAAAGGTTGAGGTTGAGATTAAGGTTGAGACATTCGGGAATAGTCCTGTCATCCTTAACGAAAGCGGAGTGCAGAGAGGGATCTGTTAACTTTC
>SKTA01000180.1 GCA_007122745.1 Bacteroidales bacterium | reverse complement strand
TTGATTCAAACGATCCACCTGCTCCAGTTGAAATCTGACAAATCCGCCGTCTTCAGCAGATAAAGGATGATCTGAGAGATGCATTGCAACTTCATTACTAAATTTAACAATCAACACTCCGGGATCATAACAGGAAGGGGTCACTTCCTCGAAACGGATGGGTGGTCGCTCTCCACGGTTCACCTCATATGCAGAAGCCATCAGCAATGAATTGTGAACAAAAAACAGGAAAAACAGGATTGGTAACAACTTACGGCAGATAAGATTCATTGAATTATTTTTTTTGGTAAAAACTGAATTATTTTTAAACCACCAAAGATAATTATTATACATTACATTGTGTGATTGCAGATTAAGACTTGAAAAAGGAAAAAATCCATCATTTTATTCATCGAATCAGTATTTTGCCTAATATTGCACCTCATTAACCAAAATAACTTGTATTAAAGTATGAAAAAGCATTCTATTAAACTCACTGTGTTCTTTCTGGTATTGATTTCGGTGATCATCAGTTGCGAAAAATCGGATTCGGATGAGATGGAATATCCACATGAACTGGTTTTTTTCACTGAAAACTACGCGCCTTTTAACTATGAGGAGATGGGCACGGTTACCGGATTTGCTCCCGAATTGCTTGATGAGATCGCCAAAGAGTTAAATTTTAATCCGGAAATAAATCTTCTTCCGTGGAAAGAAGCGGTTTCAATGCTTGAAGACACCCCCAACGGCATTTTGTTTTCGATGGTTTTAAACAGTGAAAGAAAAGACAGGTATAAATGGGCAGGCCCTTTTGCCGCGCTTGAATACCATTTTTACACAGCATCCGGTAATACGCTGAACTTATCCTCGCTGGAGGATGCCAAAAATGTGGATGCCATTGGAGTGGTTGAGGGATATTCCATCACCACATATCTTGAATCGCAAGGTTTTTCTAACCTGGTATACGTTGATAGCCAACAGGATGGTTTTGACCGTTTGCTGCAGGGGGAGATAGACCTTTATCCGTCAGACAGGCTTTCGGCGCAAGCTGCCCTGCAAGCATCAGGCCATTTGTATTACAACGTGAAAACCATCTTTCCCATAAAAACCGAATTGCTCTATTTTGCTTTCAACAAGGAGGTTCCGGATGAGGTGGTATCTGATTTCCAAAACTCAATTAACCGACTAAAGCAGAGCGGTTTTATTGCCCAGCTTTCACAAAAATACCTGAACACTTCCGAAATTCCCGGTGTCTTGCAAATTTACACAGAGAACTACCCGCCAATCACTTTTATGAACGACTTTGGCGAAATTACAGGCTTTGGTACCGATATCGTCAACGAAATTATGCAAAGAAATAACATTTTTGAAAAGATCAAGGTAACCACATGGAGCAATGCCTACAACATGGCCCTGCATAATCCCAATTTCTGTTTGTTCACCATGGACAGAACAGAGATCAGGGACACCCTGTTCCAGTGGGTTGGTCCGATTGGCAACAATGATACCCATTTTTACGTAAGGGCCGATTCCGACATCACCATCAACAGCATCGAAGACGCCATGGCACTTGAAGCTATCGGAACGGTAAGCTCTTGGTTTTCGGATCAGTACCTGCGTGATTTGGGATTCACTAACCTGGTATCTGATGGAGATCCCGGAGTGATTGTTGATTGGTTGATGTCCGGAGAAGTGGATGCCTTTGTTTGCTCGGCAATTACCATTTCCGACATCCTCCAGGCAAACGACTTTTCCTTCGAAGATGTCAGGGAAGAGCCTTTTACGTTATTATCGTCAGACTTTTACATCTCCTTTTCCAAAAACACACCTGAGACAACCGTCAACCTGTGGCAGGAAACCTTCGAGGCCATGCAAACAGATGGCACCTATGATGCCATTTATGAAAAGTGGTTGGCGAATTAAAAAAAAATCAATTATGTTTGATCATGCGTTGAAATTCAACACTTTCAGCTTTTTCAACCCGGACTAAATATATACCCGGAGGTTGTGCATTGAGGCTAAAGGCATGCTCATGATATGTGGATACCTGCTCGTGAATGACAATTTCTCCATGAATATTATAAACCTCCACCGTCATTACAGATTCAGATGTAACACCACAAAGCGCAAGGGTGAATACATCTCTAAAGGGGTTTGGAAATATTCTGAAACAGGCTGAATTGCTGCTGTCTCCCATATCCGGAATAAGTAATTCGTTATCTTTTATTTGCTCAGAATCATCTGTATCTGATGACAGAAAATGCTTATCTATACAGAAAGGCGATTCCGGATCAATATGCGCATGCAGCAGCATAGCTGGCTGGAAGCTTAACACTTAACGCCAACTTCCGGACCCGGAAACTCCCTTCAAAAATTTCCTTAAGTAATGGCACTTACACAAATCATGCGAAATAGTTAAATTTATCTAAATATTGTAGCTGTTTGCTGTTTTTAAATCAATTCTTGTACGTTCTGCTTAAAGGCTTGTAATCCTTTTCATAATAAGACCTGCAAAACAGCAGGGCACTGTTTTACCATCGCTCCACATTTCCGGAAGCACCGTTTTTCTTTCACTAAGTATATTTTCCTAAACAGAAGTACGAATTAGGTGAATTGCCATATTGCAGGAACGTAAATGTTCCGGTAATTTTACGATGTGATTTCAAATTGTCATTACCAT
>SKTA01000161.1 GCA_007122745.1 Bacteroidales bacterium | reverse complement strand
TGGCCGGTGCCGGAGACGAACTGCAGGGAATAAAACGGGGGATCATTGAAATGTGTGACGGCATGGCCATCAATAAAGCAGACGGTGATAACATACATAAGGCTGAAGCTGCAAAAGTACAATATGAAAATGCACTGCACCTGTTTATGCCTTCTGAAACAGGGTGGAAACCCAAAGTGCTAACTTGTAGCTCACTGGTTGGGAGCGGAGTGCCTGAGGTATGGGAAATGATCAGAGATTTTGAGACGATGATGAAGCATAAAGGTGTTTTCGAAACCAGAAGAAGCATCCAAAGAAAGCACCGAATGCATGAAACCATCGCTGAGAGCCTCAAAGCACGTTTCTACAGCAACCCGGAAATAACGAAAAAAATTGCCGAAGCAGAGGAAATGCTTGCACAATTGAGAATCACAGAATATCAGGCTGCCTCAATGTTGTTAAATGCTTTTTTCGACGATGCAAACCAAAGATAATGAAACCCAATGAACAGGTTCGAAACAACAATCAAATCCTCTCAGATTTGCTAATATGGATTAAAGCATCATCAATCAGACCTGAGCCCGGGTTGTTAATTATTTTTCTTACGCTGTTTATTATATATAATTGCGGCGCATCTAATCACAAAAACTTCGAAGAAGAAAACAATGATACGCTTACCGTTATATCAGAGCCAGTTAGGGAACCCTTGAGATACTCTTATGGCATAAACCTTGGTGGTTATTTCGCAAATCATGCAACGGCAAATTATTATAATGGCAGTGGACGAAACAGTCTCGAAGCAACCATCACACGTCAGCATACATACAACAGAATAAGAGAATCCCTGGGTTATGATTTTGAATTACCCGGAGAGCCCCATCAATATCTTCCGCAAAACATGAGGTACAACTCGTCAATGTTGGTTGGCGTTTTTGGCAACCTGCATTTTAACAGCATCTCACTTCTGGTCGATTTTAATTATGTCAGCCTCCGGCTTCAAGATCAGTTTATGCTCAGGATTCTTACCGGGGAGCCGGGTCTTATTGGTCACGACCTTAGGAGATTCAGCATTCAGGGCACTGAAGAAAGAATGGACATTAAAGTCGGGCTGCAGCAAATATTCTCCCTTGAAGATCGTCAAGTTCACCCTTACATAGAGGCTGGTTTCAACATGATTAATACAAGAGTAAAAGAAAACAGAGTTGAAATTGCCGGAATAAGCTACAGTATTTTAAATCTAACCGATACGCGCTATGGCTTTCGAGACGATGGCATAAGTTTCGGCGTTTATGGTGGCGGCGGAGTGAGAATGGATGTTGGAGAATCCTACGCAGTAGTAGTGGGGGGTCTGGCCAATTATGCCAATATTAATCTGGGCGATTATGACAGTTTTAATCTGCACTTCAGTATTTTTATCCGACTCTACCTGACAATGGGGGGTGAATTGTCTGGTGCAGACTAAAGAAGAAGAAGAAGAAGAAGAAGAAGAAGACATCGTAAGGCAACCCTTATGATGACAGGTTAAACTTTTCAGGATGTCTGGCATGCTTATCGCGATAAAAGTCTTCGATGATCTTAAAATCTGCTTCAAAGTCACCGGTTGGTTCCAGCATCATCCCCAAACCACCCTCTTTCTTGCGATAATCCAGAAAACCAAACAGAATGGGCACTTTCGCATTAAGTGCAATAAAATAAAACCCCCTTTTCCATTTGTTGACCCGCTTTCTGGTTCCTTCGGGAGTAATCAGCAAATGAAACTTTTCATGCTTTTGGAAACACTTCGTAACCTCCTTAACCGTATTCTGGCTATGGCTTCGATCTACAGGCACACCACCGAGCATTTTCAGGACAGGACCGGTTACCGGTCCGAAAGCCTCCTTCTTGATCAATATTCTGGGATGCACCCGGTACCAGAAAAATGCCAAACGGCCAATAATGAAGTCCCAGTTACTGGTATGAGGTGCCATGATAATCACAGCCTTCGGAATATCTGACGGCACCCGTGTGTATATGTTCCAACCCAGAAGACGCAATATAAATAGGGCAATTTGTGACATCTCTCGTAACGTTTAAATCGGGATAAATTATTATCAGTCAAAGGTACTAAAAAACCGGATTTTATTTCCCGTCATTCAAACTCTTTTATTATATTTGTTGCACTCACAGACAATCCGAATGAAGCGTTTAATCAATATAAAAATGATCTACCTGAACCTGAAACGGCGCGATACCTATCCCTTTTGAATCGAACTTCGGATCGCTGAATCATCAACATTTTTCTAATTTTTTTATGGATTTTAAAATTTGTTTTTATGGAATTACCATATACAGAACCCTATAAAATCAAAGTGGTTGAGCCTGTGAGACGCAGCAGCCGTAATGAACGTGAAAAGTGGATCGCCGAGGCAGGCTACAGTCTTTTTCAATTGCGCAGCGATCAGGTCTTTATCGATCTGCTGACCGACTCCGGAACCGGGGCACTCAGCCACCATCAATGGGCTGAAATGATGCTGGGCGACGAAAGCTATGCCGGATCGACATCCTACTTTAAACTTAAAGAGGTGATCAATAATTGGCTCGATATGCCCTATTTCGTTCCTACCCACCAGGGCAGGGCAGCAGAGAACCTTTTGTTCTCTGCACTGATTAAGGAAGGGGACCTCGTTCCGGGCAATGCTCATTTTGACACTACAAAAGGTCATATCGAATTTCGGAGGGCCTTCGCCGTTGACTGCACGATTGATGAAGCCGGCAACACCACACTGTTGCACCCTTTCAAAGGGAACATTGACCTGAATAAACTGGAAACTGTTTTTAAAAACAACCCAAAGGAAAAAATTCCTCTTTGTATCATCACGGTAACCTGTAACACATCCGGAGGACAGCCTGTTTCCATGCAAAACATCCGCGATGTATCTGCTTTGTGCAAGCAATATGGCATCCCGGTCTTTTTTGACGCGGCGCGTTTCTCCGAGAACGCTTACTTCATAAAGATGCGTGAAGAGGAGTTTGCACAACACCGCATCAAAGACATTGTGCGGGAGATGTACTCATACGTGGATGGTGCCACGATGAGCAGCAAAAAGGACGCCATTGTTAACATTGGTGGCTTCCTGGCATGCCGCGATAAAGATTTGTTTGAAAAGATCAGCATGTACTGCATCCTGTATGAAGGGTATCTTACCTATGGCGGACTGGCAGGAAGAGACCTTGCAGCCATGGCTCAGGGACTGAAAGAAGGGATGGACTTCGACTATCTGGAATCGCGTATCGGGCAGGTGGCACATCTGGGGCAGCAGCTGGCTGATTATGGGATCCCTTGCCAGATACCTACTGGAGGACATGCTGTTTTCGTGGATGCAAAGAAGTTCCTCCAAAATGTTCCCAAAGAGCAGTTTCAGGCACAAACACTTGCAATAGAGCTATATTTGGAAGGTGGTGTCCGCGGCGTGGAGATAGGCACCCTGCTGGCCGACAGGGATCCTGTTACAAGGAAAAATCGCTATCCGGCACTCGAACTTCTCCGGCTTGCCATCCCCAGAAGAACATATACCAACAACCACATGGATTATGTAGCAGCCTGCCTGGCTAATATTTATGAAAAGAGAGATCGCATCACAAAAGGCTTCCGTATCGTTAAGGAAGCACCGATCATGCGGCACTTCACCGTGCAACTTGAAAGAATATAATGAGCACCGTAATTCTATTTATACTGGCGCTGGGCCTGGCAATGGACTGTTTTGCCATTTCGATCAGCAACAGCTCCATTTCAGGCCTGGTGAAGCCGGGCATTCCCCTGAAAGTGGCCATCGCCTTTACTTTCGCGCACATTGTGATGTTGTTTCTGGGTTATCAACTGGGAGGGCTGATTCAATCCTTGTTTGAAGGGATCGAACCCTTAACGGCACTGTTCATCCTCCTTTTTATCGGGAGTAAGATGATCATGGATGCACGAAAAAGAAAACCCCAGAGCAAGGTTTTTGACATCAATGATACCCGGGTGATCATTACCTTGTCGATCGCCGGCAGCATGGATGCATTCCTTGCCGGTGTGGCAACCGGGATTCAAGAGATGCACTTTGTACTCGCAGGGGTGCTCGTTGCAACAACAGTGTTCATCTTCTCCCTGGCAGGAATGGCAGGCGGACAAAACTTTGGATTATCTTATGCGAAAACCATCGGAATGGTCGGTGGCATCCTTATCATACTCGCAGGCATCGGAATGTTTTCGTTTTAAGATTAAGGTTAAGGTTAAGGTTGAGGTTGAGACTGAGACTGAGACTGAGACTGAGGTTGAGATTGAGATTGAATTGTAGGGGCGAAAAATCTTTCGCCCCTACAATTCAACGAATCAACCAACCATCAGATTACAACCCCGCACATCACTGTTGTCAAAGCGGCCCAGCACCTCAAAGGTACCGTCGGGGTGCTGCCTGCCAAGATCCTGTGTCGCAATGAAGCTGCAAGAGTAAAGATTGGCGAAGTCTGCGATGTTGATCCCGCCGGTGCGCCCCGCATCAAGAAAATCAAGCGGGTCATTGCTATCGCGTATAAACACCTGCATCCAGGGCGGTGCAGCGAATAACCCCTCCCCTTTTGAATAAGCCTGTGAAAGCAACTCTGTCATCCCATATTCCGAATGGATCACTTTCTGGCCAAAGGCTTCACAAAGGGTATGGTGCAGCTCACCACGTATCATTTCACGACGCCGGCCTTTCATTCCGCCAGTTTCCATAATGATGGTGTTTCTCAATGTCATTGGATGTTGTTCAGCCAGGTCCAGCAATGCAAAACTGACCCCCAGCAGCAAAACTTTTTGTCCTTCAGCCATCAAATGTTCCAAATTTGCAGATAACTTGTCCATCTCATCAAGATAAAACCCACTCAAGGGATGATCAGAAGCCTGAATCAGACGATCCGCCATATAAACGAGTGAGGAACCTTCGCGCTCCAGATAGGCCGGCAGCAAAGCCAGAATGCAATAATCCGCTGGATCTCCATAAAACAGGCGAAAACTTTGCAAAAAGCTTTTTTCATAAATACTCAGGTCGTAAATATAATGTTGAGAGGGAATGCTGCGCGTGGTACCGGAACTTGAGAAAGCCACCGCTTCATCACCCGGGAAAGAAACGATCCGATGCTTTTTAAACAGTTCAACAGGAAGAAAGGGGATATCTTTTATGGTTTGCACTGCATTCACATCCACATCAAGCGCATCGCAAAACTTTTGATAAACAGAACAATTATCATACTGAAAACGAAACATGTCGAGTGCCAGCGTTTCAAAAGCCCCCTCCTCCGAAACAGAAAAGATACGCTCCTCAAAGTTTTTTCCCTTTTTGCTGTCCATTGGTTTATGTCTGTTTTTTTCACAAATTACTCAAATTGTTTCACAAATTTACACAAATTAATTCCTTAACTTTGTTGACTTGATCAATCAATCTTTCTGCCGATGAATGAGAACCTTGACCCTTCTCCTGAAAACCTTAGCAAGGAGGAACGCCTTTTTGAGCAGACGTTGCGTCCGGATGCATTTTCAAGCTTTACCGGACAGTTTAAGGTTGTAGAAAACCTGAAGGTTTTCGTGCGAGCGGCGAGCCAGCGGCAGGAGGCCCTCGATCATGTTTTGCTGCACGGTCCGCCCGGGCTGGGAAAAACAACGCTGGCACACATTATTGCCAATGAGATGGGGGTGGGAATCAAAGTCACCTCTGGACCGGTTTTGGACAAACCCGGTGACCTTGCCGGTTTGCTAACCGGTTTGGAACGCAGTGATGTCCTGTTTATTGATGAGATCCACCGTTTGAGTCCTGTGGTTGAGGAATACCTGTATTCTGCGATGGAGGATTTCAGGATCGACATCATGATTGAGACAGGTCCAAATGCACGCAGCATACAGCTGACGCTGAACCCGTTTACCCTCATCGGTGCCACCACGCGCTCAGGGTTGCTCACCTCTCCCCTGCGTGCCCGTTTCGGAATCAATGCCCGATTGAACTATTATGATGCCAAACTCCTCCTTCAGATCATCAAGCGTTCTGCGGGAATCCTGAAAGTGGAAATAACGGATGAAGCCGCCAGTGAGATAGCCCGAAGGAGTCGGGGAACACCACGTATCGCCAACGCCTTGCTGAGGAGGGTTCGTGATTTTGCCCAGGTAAAGGGCAACGGAGACATCGACATGGCGATTGCCGCCTACGGCCTTGAAGCCCTGAACGTTGACAAGCATGGCCTGGACGAAATGGATAATAAGATCCTTTCCACCATCATCGACAAATTCAAAGGAGGCCCTGTAGGCCTTACCAATGTAGCTACTTCAGTGGGTGAGGATGCCGGAACCATCGAAGAGGTCTATGAACCATACCTCATCCAGGAAGGCTACATCATGAGAACACCCAGAGGGCGCGAAGCCACCGAAATTGCATACAAACACCTCGGACGGGTGAAAAGTGCCGGGCAAAACACGTTGTTTGGTTGATTCGTTTATTGGACTATTTTTTTTCATTGATTGAAAACCACGCTAAATTTTACAAAAATACTGAAAGAAAAAGCTGCTGAGCTGGGCTTTGATGCCTGTGGTGTGGCCAGGGCGACAGCTTTGGTTGATCAAAGGGCTGTCTTGTCAGATTGGTTGGCCAAAGGGCATCATGCGGATATGGGTTACATGGAAAACCATTTTGAAAAAAGGCTTGATCCTCGAAAACTGGTTCCGGAAGCAAGATCGGTTGTTGTAGTGGCACAAAACTATTTCCCGGCTGATGCAATGCCCTCCGAATCTCATTATAAAGTTGCCCGCTATGCTTACGGGAAGGATTACCATTTAGTCGTCAAAAACAAGCTTTACCGCCTTGCAGAATTTTTAACACAAACTACCGGCAAACACAATTTCAGGGTGTTTTGTGATTCTGCACCCGTTTTGGAGCGTAGCTGGGCACAGATGGCAGGCCTTGGCAACCATGGGAAAAACACTTGTCTTATCCTGCCGCGCAAGGGTAGTTTTTTCTTTTTAGGGGAACTGATCACAAACATGGAGCTTGACCCGGACATTCCATTTGAAAAGGATCTTTGTGGATCCTGCACAAAATGCATGGATGCATGTCCGAACCAAGCCATTATAGCTCCAGGGGTTCTGGATTCAGGAAAATGCATCTCCTATCTTACCATTGAACATAAAGGAAAGATCCCAGGTGCCTTCCAAAACAAATGCATGGGATGGATCTTTGGGTGCGATGTGTGCCAGGAAGTCTGCCCACACAACAAACAAGCCAGATGCCATACTGAGGATGACCTACAACCTTTACATCCTATTGCCAACTGGAATAAAGCAAATTGGGAGAATATGAGCAAAGAGGACTTCAACCGTCATTTCAAAAAAGCCGGTTCACCAATTGCACGCGTTACTTATGAAAAGCTGGCAGATAACATCAGGGTTTCAGGCGCAACGAGTCGATGAGCATTTCAGGAATACGCTTTTTACGTTCCTTTATAAACACCTGAAAATCTTTATCAGTAAAGTTATTTTTATCGATGATCAGCATTTTGATGGCGAAAGGGAACGCAATCAATGAAAGCATGTCCACAAACAGTTGGGAGGGGTCTGTCCGGCGAATGTTTCCTTTTTTTCCCTCTTCAAGGACCTGCTGCGTAAACTTTTCGGTTGCATACAGACTGCTCACGGCCTTCATTTCGGTGATGCGTTCACGGCTGCGATGGAGAATGGCCATCACAAAAGAAACGAGCAGCGGATTCTCTGAGAGCATGTCAATATAAACGCTTACATACTGTCTGATCTTTTCTTCCAGCTCGAGGTTGCTATCGAGTATGCGAATCAGTTCTTCAGAGTTTGTCTTTACCAAAGAGGAAAAGATGGCGCTAAAAAGATTCTCCTTTGAACGGAAATAATAATTCATCAAAGCGAGATTGATGTCGGCCTTGGCAGCTATCTCACGCACACTGGTACGGTCAACTCCTTTTTCCAGGAAAAGCTCTGTAGCCGCATCGAATATTTTCTGTTCGGTATTTCTGCTTCTTGCCATGGCTTTACTTTTTGGGGTTCATGCAAAGATACAAATTTTGTTTTAAACAATGTTTTAAAAAAAAAAGCAAAAAATTTAATTCAGCACAATTTTTTTGATCATTATTAAAAAATTCCCGATAAATTTTTGATTATTAATTATTTTTTGTAATTTGTAAGGTAAATTTTGAGGATTATTCTGCCCTTCCACCTTCTGCCGTTTTAATACGAATAAACAAACAACACACGCAAAGCCTAAATCCACAATATAATCAATTGTTTTAATCCTTCGTTTAATAGGTCTGCCAAACAATATTCATGATATCAGGCAAATGCAACAAAAAGATTTTTCTGCCTGACATACAAGATCGAGCAAACATCTTTCATCACCAAAACAACCATTAAAACCATTAGCCATGAAAAAATCACTTACGCGTTACGTTTTTACGGCATTTCTCTTTGTCGTCTCAGCACAGCTGGTTTTGGCGCAGCAACCGCAGCTGGCGCCGCTAAACCCGGAATTTGTAAGATACATGGAAATGCGCGAGCAAGGCCTTTGGCCAACCACCACCGACGAAGGTCACACACTGGGTTACATCCCTCCGCCTGTCCGGTTCATTACTACCGACACGGTTCCTGAAATTGACCGGCAATTACCGGCAAGCTTCGACCTCAGAAATGTGAGTGGTCAAAATTACGTCACACCGGTTAAAAACCAGGGGAGTTGTGGCAGCTGCTGGGCTTTTGCTACCATGGCTGCACTGGAAAGCAATTTGCTGAAATCCGGTTCAGGCACCCATGACCTCTCAGAAAACAACCTGAAGCAAACCCACGGCTTTGAGTGGGAGCCTTGTGACGGTGGAAACTCTTACCTCTCAAATACTTATTTTGCACGAGGCTCGGGTCCGATGGCAGAAACCGATGCCCCGTATTATGCTTACGATCACAGCACTTACAACGGCAACCCGCCACAAATGTACGTGACCGATGCCGTTTACCTGCCGCACAATGCAAGCGTGATCAAAAACGCACTGATGACATACGGTGCAATATATACCGTTATGCATTGGGGTGCAGCTTTTTATAATGTTGCTGATTATACCTATTGTTATACAGGATCACTGGATGGAAATCACGCCGTTACGTTGGTTGGGTGGGATGATAACAAAGTAACAGCTTGTGGCACAGGTGCCTGGATAATAAAAAACAGCTGGGGTAACTCCTGGGGCAACAATGGCTATTTTTACATAGCCTATGGTGACAGCCGGGTGCATGAAGAAGTGGCATACTGGCCAAACCAGATCGATTACAACCCAAACCGGGTAATTGACTATTACGACCATTTGGGCGCAACAAATTTTTTTGGTTACAGTGGCAATAACAATGTCGGATATGCCCTGGTTAAGTTCACACCGTCAGAGGATCATGAGATTCAGAAACTCGGAACTTTCGTGCGCACTGATAATACAACAATAAGATTTGATGTGTATGACGACTTTTTGGCTGGTTCCTTGTCAAACTTGTTGGGAAGCATTCCCGACCAGGCAATAGCCAGACCCGGATATGCTACGCTCGATCTCCCTACACCCATAAGTGTTACTGCCGGGAACGACATATTCATAAAAGTATATTATCATACGCCTGGCGATAATTTTCAAATTCCGATTGAAATGTTTAACACAAACTATTCAGACCCCACAATCCATTCAGGCGTTTCCTGGATAAGTTCAAATGGCGTTTCCTGGACTGCCATCGGGCAGGGGACGAGCTGGCTCTACGACTTATGTGTAAAAACCTACGGGGTAGCGGAAACAGCAGTCTGCCCGCCGCCAACAGCCCTTGATGCGATGGGTGTTACCGACAACAGTGCAATCCTTACCTGGACTCCCGGAGGTTCCGAAACATCATGGAACCTCGAATGGGGCAATGCAGGCTTTGTTTTGGGAAATGGCACGAGTGTACCCAATTGGGGATCAGAGTCATACTCTTTGATGGGCCTTGCGCCGGGCACAAGCTACGACTTTTACGTGCAGGCGATATGCAACGGCATCACGAGCACCTGGGCCGGCCCCTATCTGTTCACAACGGAAGGATCGGAGCCCGACGATAATTACGACTTCGGCGACGCCCCCGATCCTACCTACCCGACGCTGCTGGCTAACAACGGCGCCCGCCACCTCATCGGGCCTCCTCTTTATCTTGGAAACAGCGTTGATGCCGAGCCCGACGGCCAGCCCTGCCCATTTGCCCTGGGCGACGACCGCGATGGCAACGACGACG
>SKTA01000236.1 GCA_007122745.1 Bacteroidales bacterium | reverse complement strand
TCCTGGAGGGCTTTGCTTGATGTAGGCCTTCTTGATATTGGGCCCGATTTCCTGATCCCAAATGATAAGAACATGGAGATTGCCGGGGCGAGTTCCGACATACTGGTGATTGATCTGGGTAAAAACCCGAAAAAATACAAAGTTGGCGACTTTGTTAAGTTTAAACTGAAATACATGGGTGCGTTGAGACTTTTTAACTCCGACTATGTGATCAAAAGGTTAGAGGAATAAGAGTCGAATACAAAAGTGAACCAAGTCAATATCAACGGATGCGATCGGCAGAGCGCACCAGGTTTTCATCCCTCCTGATCGCCTTGATCGCCATCAGAATAAAAATTAAGGAAATAACCGGAAACAAAATTCCGGCACCGTATGACATTGTAGCATTATCAAGCTGTTCCCGAAGGTTGTCAACGAAGAAAAAGCTGACAAGAACGAGTGCGGCATGCAATAACATGTTCAATTTGCTCAGTTTGATCTGAAACAAGCGGTTTTTGTATTGAAAGGTCATATAGACAGTCATTATGGCCACAGCAAACCACAAAACGACTGCCATTACACCCAAAAAACCCATAGTTAGAGGTGTTTCAGCAAAAATACTACCGAACTGGATCAGCCGAACAGTATACAATGCTGTTTCACTGTCCAGCTGCGCCACCGGAAACAAGGCGTAAAGCAATGCAAATACAAATACAAGAAACAGATAAATACTTTGAATACGTTGCAACATTATTATTATTTTTTCGTTAATCCGGGATTTCAATTGACAAAATTAAACAAAAATGTTGTGGTACAGTTTTTGATTCAAATAAAATAAATTTTTTTATTCTCTAATTATCATATATATTTGCAGCGGATTTCTTCGTCAATCTTATTTTTTCTGAAAAGAACATACCTCAACATTCTGAATTGAAAAGTGCCTTTGGGGGTGAACCCAAAGTTACCATGCCTGTCTGCCCGGATTATTTGGAAACTTGTTTTCCTTATCAATTAATCACAGCAAACAAATGACGAGTTATCTGACAAATCAAGAAATCACTGATAAATCAATTCATATTCCATGTACGACATTGTAGCGTTAAACAGTAAGCTGCTCGCAGAACTCAGGGAGATCGCGAAAGCTTTGCAAATCAAAAAGGTTGAATCTTACAAAAAACAGGATCTGATATACAAGATTTTGGATGCCCAGGCCTTGAATCCCTCATCAATAAAAGAGGTTAAGACAGAGCAAACAACACCAAAGCGCCGGGGCAGGCCGCGTAAAAGGATCCCGGCAGGTAGCTCTGCTGAAAAAAATACAGGAAAACAGACTGAATCCAACATTCAGGAAGACACGCCTGCAAAAGAAAAAGAGAAAACTGATGTAAAACAGCCGCAGAAGCAGAAAACGGATCCAAAAGACCATAAAGTCGGTGCTGATAAGTCTGTCGATCAGCCAGTCAAGGCCAAAGATCAACAGGAACAGGGCAAACAACGTCATCAACAAAAAAAGAAAAGGGGAAAGGGAGATGACAAGCAACCTGATCAGACCAAGCCTCAACCTGACCAAAAAGAGCAACAGCAGCGAAAAGTTGCAGATACGGATCAAAAAGACCCGAAACAGGAACAAAAAGCGGATCATCCGAAAAGCAAGCAAGAGCGAAGGCAACCCGCTCAGCAGGAGCAAAAACAGCATGCGAGAAAAGAGCACGCATCGAAGGATCAGGTGCAAAGTTTTGCAGGCGACTCAAATGTAAAGAAAGAGGAGGAGGGTTTCCAAAAACCGAAAAGTTTTGACCGCCGGACAGGAGAGGTCGTTTATGAATTTGACGGCATCATTACTGCCGAAGGGGTGTTGGAGATCATGCCCGACGGATATGGCTTTCTCCGTTCATCGGATTACAATTACCTGAACTCTCCCGACGACATCTATGTTTCTCAGAGCCAGATAAAACTTTTTGGACTAAAAACGGGCGACACGGTAAATGGAGGTATCAGACCTCCAAAAGAGAATGAAAAGTATTTCCCACTGATCAAGGTGGAACATATCAATGGACGCAACCCGGCAGAGGTGCGCGACAGGGTGCCTTTTGATTTCCTGACCCCTCTTTTCCCCGATGAAAAGTTTACCATCACCGGACATCAGGGTGAAACCCTTTCAACAAGAATCATTGACATGTTCTCTCCACTGGGCAAAGGTCAGCGCGGACTGATTGTGGCACAACCCAAAACAGGTAAAACCATTTTGCTTCAGGAGATTGCAAATGCCATTGCAGTGAATCACCCTGAAGTTTATCTGATCGTACTGCTGATCGACGAACGCCCGGAAGAGGTAACTGAGATGGCAAGAAATGTAAGGGGTGAAGTAATCTCCTCAACCTTTGATGAGCCGGCCTCGCGTCATGTCGCGGTATCGGAAATGGTCATCGAGAAGGCAAAACGGCTTGTCGAACACAAGCGTGATGTCGTTATCCTTCTCGATTCCATCACCCGGTTGGGGCGTGCGTTCAATACGGTGGTTCCGAGCTCCGGAAAGGTCCTGACGGGTGGTGTGGATGCGAACGCATTGCAGCGCCCCAAGAGATTCTTCGGGGCCGCACGCAATATCGAGGAAGGCGGGTCACTGACGATCATTGCGACTGCCTTGATCGAGACGGGCAGCCGGATGGATGAGGTGATCTTTGAGGAGTTCAAGGGTACGGGCAATTCGGAG
>SKTA01000080.1 GCA_007122745.1 Bacteroidales bacterium | reverse complement strand
TACCCAAAACCCTTAAAACACATCTCAGGAAATACTGGCTGTAATCATGCGTATGAAAACCGATCAGGTCTGAACCCATCAGGCCCTGCAGTACTTTTGAACGGCTCTCGGCAGGCAGCAAGCGGTACATTTCATAGGTTGGGAAAGGAATATGCAGGAAAAAGCCAATTGGATTGGTAACTTTCTCGCGTAAAAGTCCGGGAAGCAGCATCAGATGGTAGTCGTGTACCCAAATCACATCATCCGGTCTCAGAACTCTTAGTATCTCTTCACAAAAGATTTCGTTCATCTTTTGATAGTCTGCCCAGAAGTCCATGTCAAAACGTGCATGGTGCGGAAAATAATGGAATAAAGGCCAGATGGTCTTGTTGCAAAAACCCAGATAAACATTATCCATCAGCTCCTTTTCAAGAAAGATCGGATCCGCGTCGAAGTTTTCCTTTACCTTCTGTCTTACGGTATCATGGTCCTTTGGTTTTACTGACAATCCGGGCCACCCCATCCATAAGTATTCGGTGATCTGTTCCTTTGACTTCCCGAGGGTCTTTAAATAGTCGCTCATGCCGGAAACCAGTCCCCCGGCACTTTTTTCAGCAACGTATTCACCGTTTTCCTTATGAACTACAACGGGCAACCGGTTGGAAATTATTAAAAGTCTCATATGTTATTATTTTTAAATCAAAAAAATCATCATTTCTAAATCAGAATTTCACAAAGGTTTACACTAAAACACTAAGTTCGTAATTTAATCAGGCTAAAGGATTAACCTTTTTCAATGTTAAAGGTTTTTTTGTCATTCGATTCAAATTTATACCGCCGGCCGCCTATGCCGATATATACCGGCTCCGCCCAGCCTTTATCAAAGTCCACCTCGACCTGTTTCCTATTGATTTTCAATCGGATCCAGTGACTGCGGTAACGGACCTTGAATGACATTTCAGAAATATCGTCCGGGAGCTGCGGATTCAACCACAACACGTGGTCCCGGATCTCCAGGCCCGAATAGCATCTTTGCAACAGGTCCAGTGTACCTGCCATCGCTCCCAGGTGGATCCCCTCGTGTGTAGTTCCTCCCTGAACATCTTTGTAGTCAGCTACAAGTGCCTTTTTAAAACTTTTCCAGGATAATTCACGATGTGAACGCGCATACACCCAGGCGTGTATCACCTGGCTCAGTGTGGATCCGTGGGAGGTACGCTTGTAATAGTAATCTATTGTATGAGGGATGCTGTCCGGATTGAAGTCGTATCCCAGCTCAGCAAAAATTCTTGTCAACTCCTCACAGGAGAACAAATAATAAAGCATGAGCACATCAGCCTGTTTGCTTGCCTTATAGTAGTTGGGAGAATCCCCTTCGCTCTCGAGGATGCGATCCAGGCGAATTGACTCGCCATATTTTCCACGATAATGATCCCAGTCAAGCTCTTTAAGCTTTTCATAACCCTCAAACTGGGAGATAATCCCCGCATCATGGAATGGAATAAACATATTTTGGATCATTTCCTTCCAGGTACTGAAGTCTTCATCTGTGAGGCCGATCTTTTCTGCAATTTTGTCGCAGCAAGATTTATCCAAGAGTTCATAAAGTTCAAGTGCTTTCCCGATAACCCAAACAGCCATCACATTCGTGTAGGCATTATTGTTCAGTCCGGGCTTTTCAGCATCCGGATAATGCGTATGGTATTCATCCGGTCCCATCACGCCAAGAATCTCATAACGTCCCTTCTGTGGATTGAAACGGGCCAGATCCGACCAGAAGAGCGCAGTAGCCAGGATGATCTCCGCACCGTATATATGGAGGAAGTCCATATCCCCCGTACTCTGATAGTAATGCCACACATTGTAGGCAACCGCAGCATTGATGTGGTACTGCAGATGGGATACATCCGGCAGCCAGCGGCCCGATTTGGGATTCAAGTGAATTTTCTGGGTCTCTTCCCGACCGTTGCTGCCGCTTTGCCAGGGAAACAGAGCGCCGCGGTATCCATATTCTTTAGCCAGCAAATACGCTTCCGGAAGCCTCCGGTAACGATACAAAAGCAGCGACCGTGATAACTGAGGATAATGCAGGTCAATAAAAGGTTGAATATACAATTCATCCCAAAAGATATGTCCGCGGTAACCTTCTCCGTGCCATCCCCTTGCGGGCACTCCGATGTCATAATCCATGCTGTTCCCGGAAACAGTCTGATACAAATGGAAAATATGCATCCGTATCAGGCGCTGGTCATCTTCAGAGGAATCAACCAACACATCATTGTAATCCCATATCTGTTGCCATGCCATTCTGTTGCGCTTCACAAGCCCGGAGAACGATTGCAAACGTGGCAATTTCGTTTTTGACTCGGTAAGCGGATCACTGATCGCCATATCCCGGGAAGTATATATCGCTGCCAGCTTTTCGACACGCAGCGGTACGAGCTTTTCACAATCCAGGGTATAGTCACCGGCAATGAAGGCATTTTGTTCGATAAGATTTTGCTCCGGAAAGATATCTTCGTCATGGATGATCAGCCGGGTCCAGGTTGCCTGGGTCATCCGAATATCTGATTGCCTGGTACTTGCCGACAGATAAATACAGTTTTTATCAAAGGTACCTTTATCGTAAACAGCCAGGTGATCCTGATTCAGGTCGCTGTACCTTTCAACATTATTATTGATAATATCTCCATCAATGCCGGATCGTATTGTAATTTTTCCGGACCAGTTTTCAGGGATCAGCGTCCATTCAAC
>SKTA01000261.1 GCA_007122745.1 Bacteroidales bacterium | reverse complement strand
TGGAGGTTTGAGGTTAGAAAAAAGAAAATCTAACATCCAACATCTAACCTCTAAAATCAATTCCTGATCTTGGGTAAACTTACAAAGCACAGATTATTAAATATTTAAGGAAATATAAACAGATGAAAGGACAATACGGTCATTGGTGGACCCAAACAGCTTCCGGTGACTTTATGGGCTTTTTCCGTGCCATGATCAGTTACGACGGCGGCGTTTTTGAATCCCAGTTCTTCCGGGGGACCGGCATGGCTGTCAGGTGTGTAAAAGAATAGTTGCGCCCATCATCATTTCCTGATGCAAATTTTTGTTTTTATTCCTTTTTTCCTAAAAAAATCTTAAATTAGCCAAAATAATTGCATTATTTGGCCTGTTTGTGGGTTAATTATGTTTTTGGCTATGAAAAATTCACTTATCCTGAAGGGAACCATTCTGCTACCAGTTTCAATCATTCTTGCTTTCTGCCTATGCCACGGCCAGAGCATTGACTTTATCCGCAACTCCGGTGAGTTTTACTTTGGCACCGGCACAGGCAGCAACTATCAGGAGGCACGAAGAAATGCCCTGGCAGAAATGTCAGAAAGCGTTACCGTGCATATTCAAAGTGACTTCGAGCAAGTGGTCATCGATACGGGCGATGAAGTTGACATATATGCAGAGAGCGTTGTAAACACCTATTCCAGCGTGTTGTTTAACCGGTATGAACAACGGCTGATCAGCGAGCAACCTGGCCACGTGGAGGTGATGGTGTATGTGCGCAGAACAGACATGCAGGAAGCCTTCCGGCAGCGTGAAATGATGATCCACGATTTCATCAGGCTCGGAGGTGATGCCAGGGAGGAACTGCGAATTGCAGACGCCCTGAGGTACAAATACTGGGCGCTGGTGCTTGCACGCACCCATCCTGATAATACACGGTTGAGATATCACTTTGGGGGCGATATCGATTTGCCCGTTATGCTTACCCTGAACGACAGGATCAGCCGGATGTTCTCTTTCCTGCGGGCCGAAATAAATGCGATAGAGGATCAGGAAACCCCACCCCGGAAAAGGGTGTTTCTAAGGTTTTATTACCGCGACCAGCCTGTGCAAGACCTTGATTACATGTACTGGATGGGCGACGGATACTCTGCCCTGCACAGCGCCTCTAACGGAATGGGATTTGCCTTGTTGGAAGGGGTGGCTGCAACCAAGCTGAGCCAGCTGCGCCTTCGTATTGAATATCAATATGCCAACAAGGCACATCTGGAGCCTGAAGTGAATGAGATGGTTCAAAACGTGAATCTTCCCTATTTTGAAAGGGCCGGAATGCGCATCGAATTAACCGGAAAGCCTCAAGCTACTCCAGTTGCGACAGGTCGCAGGCATCAGCCCTCTTTTGCCAGCATCAACAGCACCCTGCCCGAATATGACGTGTATCATACAGCCGTTACGCAGGTTGTTGATGCCATCCGAAACCAGCAACACCACCAGGTAAAAAACCTGTTTACCCCTCTTGGATATGATCTATACAGGCGGATGGTCAATAATGGTGACATAACCGTTCTGGATAGCCATGTCGACACATTGCGTATCATGCAGGTTGGCCGCGAGATAATGGTGAGGTCCGCACCCATGATGTTTGCCTTTCATAACAATCGTGAGCGCTTCATCGAAAACGTGGTGTTTACCTTTAACCTTGATGGCAAGATTACCGGACTGTCCTATGCCTTGGGAGACATTGCCATCAACGACATCCTTTCGAAACCGGCAGCCTTTGGTTCAGAGGAAGACAAGTACTTTATGATCAAATTCATGGAGGATTACAAAACCGCCTTTGCGCTGCAGCGCATTGATTACCTGGATGCCATTTTTGATGAAAACGCACTGATCATCGTTGGGAACGTGGTGCAGCGTTCGGCTGAACCGGTTGAAAACGTGTCTGGAATGTATGGAAACCTATCAGCCACCGAAATCGAATACATCCGATTGTCAAAATCTGAGTATATGCAGCGTTTAAGAAGGATCTTTCACCGCAATGAGTTCATAAACATCCGCTTTGAAGACAACCAGGTCAGAAAAACCCAGCGCGACGACAAGGTGTATGGCATACAGATCGCCCAGCATTATTATTCATCTACATACGCTGACAAAGGGTATCTCTTTTTGATGATTGACCTGAACGATACGCTTAACCCTAAAATTTATGTAAGAACCTGGCAGCCTGAGAAGAATCCCGATGGAAGCATATACGGACTGGAGGATTTTCGCTTCTGATTGCTGAAAGGGTTTTGTAATTATGGTGGCCTCTTGTTAGATTTAAAACTTAATTGCCATGCGCCTGTCTCTTGTTTTATTATTGATGACTGAACCCACTCCTAAAACTCAATCCTGATTTACCAGATTATTATTTATAATCAATAAAATGTTCAATATCAGCATTTTGAAAAACGTTTTATTAAATTAATATGTGAACTGAACGAAGTGAGCTCATGAACTCCATTAAAACAAGCACTTCTGAATAATCTGCGGCTATAATCAACTTTGCGGAGCGGACTCAAACCTTATTACCTTATTTTGCTGCGGTTTATGGGCGGGGTAATAAGGTAATAAGGTTCGTGAGTATATGAGGCAATCCGTTTGCTACTAAGGTTAAGTAAGAAATAAGGTTTTTTTGCCTTTGTCAAAAAAATAAATAGCCACCACCTGTTTTGTGCACTGCAGCACCCATAAATGATTCAGATTGGGCGCATATCTCGTATGGCC
>SKTA01000125.1 GCA_007122745.1 Bacteroidales bacterium | reverse complement strand
CTGAAACCGGTGAACACGTTCCATTTATTAACATCATCGTTGAAGGGACCCGCTTAGGTACCATCACTGATGCCTCGGGTCACTATCTCCTTACCAACCTCCCATTGGGCGAACATCGACTCATTGTGCAGGGCATGGGTTACGAAACCACATTTAAAGATTTTTTTGCAGAAGCTGATGTCAGCATTGAAGTCGATGTAGAGATTCAGCCAACAGCCATTGACCTGGCAGAAGTGGTATTCACCTCCTCGCCGGTACGCAGCGGCTTTCGTTACCAGCCGGATCAGGCCTTCATCGGTGAGCAGCTGCAACGTCGCAGCGAATCCTCCTTTGGTGAGATGCTTAACGCGGAGCCCGGTGTGAACATGCGCTCTTTAGGATCAGCGCCATCCAGACCTGTGATCCGCGGGTTGGATGGCGACCGCATCCTGGTATTGCAGAATGGTGAACGTATGGGCGACGTCTCGGAAACATCGGCCGACCATAGCATCGCTTTAGACCCACTGGCAGCCAGCCGCATCGAAGTGGTGAGAGGACCAGCCAGCTTACTCTATGGCTCCAGTGCACTTGGTGGTGTCATTAATCTCATCACTACAGATATTCCGGATGATTGGGATAGTGGCTTCTCCGGTGTGCTTTCAGCACAAGGAGCCTCCGTGAATGAGATGGGCGCCGGCTTCGGCCGAATCACATACGGCAACGAGAACAGGGCAACCACAGCCCGCTTCTCCTATCGCCAGTCCGGCGATATCAACACCCCCGAAGGACTGATCACCGGCACCGCCATGCAAAACTATGATGGATCCATGGGTATGGGCTTCACCGGCACAAATACGAATGGAGGGATCAGCGCCTCCTTTACCGGACAAAACTTCCAGATACCCGAATCACTGGACGAAGACGAGCTCATCGAGATCCGCATGCAACGCCAAAGCATGCAAGGCAATATGCATCGGAAAAGAGACGGCATGTTCGACAGAGCCCAGCTCAGATTCCATGCATCACGTATGTTCCAGCAGGAATTTGAAATGGAACGGGAGGCCGATGGCAGCTGGGACGAAGACATGGAGCTGGAATACGAAAAGTTCACACTCAGCACCTCCTACACCTTACAGCATAAACCCGTAGGTGCTCTTGACAGGGGCGCCCTGGGCTTTAACCTGTATGCTCACCATATGGATATCGGCGGCGACGAAGCCTTTACACCCGGAGAACGCCGCATATCCGCAGCTGTGTTTACCTTTCAGGAGGTTCCGCTGACCAACAGGGTCAGGCTGCAGGGTGGAATTCGACTGGATTATCAAAACACGGCAACGATTGCCAATGAACTATTCCCCAACATCGATGTATCACGCCACGCCTTCAATTATTCAAACTCCTTTGGCTTAAACTACAGGCCTGTTGACGGACTCGAGATCGGTGGACAGTTTGCCCGCTCACACCGTAACCCCTCGGTCGAAGAACTCTTTGCAGACGGTCAGCACCTCGGTGCCGGTGTATACGAAATCGGCGACCCCGACCTGAAAGACGAGATCGGACAGGGCGTCGACCTTTTCGTAAATTTCAAAAATGAACAATTCCAGTTTGAAATAGCAGGGTATATGAACCATTTCTTTAACTTCATCATCTTCCAGCCAACCGGCGAGATGGATGAAGACTCAGGCTATCCCGTCTTCAAATATGAAGGTGACGAGGCCAGGCTGTTTGGTGGTGAAATAAGCTTTGGCTATACCCCAACCGAAAAGCTATCCCTCGGACTTGGTGCCGACTATGTGAATGGCAAACGCCAGGGCAATGGCGATGAATTCCTGCCTTTTATCCCACCTTTCCGAGTAATGGCCAGTATTGAATACGACTTTGGCTCTTTCTGGCTGGGAGGCAGGGTACAACAGGTGTCTAAACAAGATCGCGTAGCAAGCGACGAAGAAATTACCGAAGGTTACACCCTCATTGGAGCACAAGCTGGTTATCGTCTGGACTTCTCCGGCAGACACGTTATCATCCTGAGAGGTGAAAATCTTTTGGATAAAGCCTACAGAGACCACCTGTCGCGTATCGAAGACCGCAATATCTCAATGCCGGGCAGAAATATCAGCCTCGCATATCGTTGGTATTTTTAGTTTTTGGCACGGTTATTGAGGTGCTATAAGTGAATTTGGTTTTGTGAATAAAAACAATTTTTCTCTTCATGAATGTTGTTTTGGTTAATGGACAAAGCCCGGCCCCCAGCCGGGCTTTGTGTTTTTAACTATCTTCCTGTTTGTGCTCGTGGGTGACATTTGTTTTATAACCGAGGCACATTTCTCTATTTTTCTTCCGCATTTGATGGATCTGCGTTCAAAATCAAGGCAT
Organism: Bacteroidales bacterium; assembly: GCA_007122745.1. Taxonomy (GTDB): domain Bacteria; phylum Bacteroidota; class Bacteroidia; order Bacteroidales; family UBA7960; genus PUPG01. The sequence continues at coordinate 400 of SKTA01000125.1, read as the reverse complement.
CTTCAATCGAAGGGGTATTGGCAAGCAGGCCGCGAGCACAGCCGAAAGCATCATGAAACGATCCATGCACGTATTGCTGTGCGGCTCGGCCTGCGCGGATTGAAGATGCTGTAGATTTTAGCAGATCCATCAGAAGCGGAGATCTTTCTTTTTGGTACTTTTTCTTTGGATGGTTGCCAAAGAAAAAGTACAACAAAAAAATACTGTTTTTGTTAATGGACAAAGCCCGGCCCCCAGCCGGGCTTTGTGTTTTTAACTATCTTTGCTTCAAAACCAACAACATGCCTGAAAAGAAAAAACTCCTTCTCCTCGACGCCATGGCCCTCATTTACAGGGCATATTACGCACTGAACCGCAATCCAAGAATCAATTCCAAAGGACAAAACACCTCCGCCATACT
>SKTA01000099.1 GCA_007122745.1 Bacteroidales bacterium | reverse complement strand
TGCTGAGCAGTTTGATGAAATTGCCGGCCGGTATGCAATGGAGGATATGCCAGACTTTGTAATGGAGTTCACGCGGGAAGGGGATACACTTTATGCACAGGCCACAGGCCAGGGAAAGATTGAGATTTATGCCAGTTCCGACTCAACATTTTACCTTACCATCATTGATGCCGGTTTTACTTTTCATCGCAATGAAGATGGGGAGGTGGATGCAATGACACTGCACCAAAACGGTGATCATCTTGCCAATCGGATATTTGAGCCCAAATGGGTCCCTTCGGAAGAAGAGCTTGCCATGTACCAGGGACGCTATTTCAGCGAAGAGCTTGAGACTTTTTACACGATAGTCGCCAGGGAGGATAGATCGCTAGTTTTGCAACACCGGCGTTTTGATGACATTCCACTCAGGGCCGAAGCAAAGGATGATTATAGCGGAAGCTTCCCCATAACAGGCCTGAGGTTTGTTCGCGATGAGGATGACATCGTAACCGGTTTTCGTGCATCGAGCGGCAGATCATTCGGAATTGTGTTCGAGAAGCAATAAATTATCACACATAAACCATTGATGTGATCATATAATTGTCCTTTATAATATGGTTTTCAGCATAATAAAGCAGCTTTTAATATAAAAGAGCGAATTGGGTAATAGCTGCAAGGTGAAAATTATGTACCTTTATCGCCTTAAAAAACCCAATAACTTTATTATGAAAAAGATTACTTACTTATTCTTTCTGTTTATTTACATCCTTCCATTGATGCCATTGCTGGCACAGCCGGAGGTGACTCCTGCCATTCAAACGGCGTTATCCGGAAAAGGAGAAGATGATTTCATTTCTGTCAACCTGAGGTTTGATGCCCAGGTTGATGATCAATTGCTTTATCATCAAAGCCGAACCATCAGCAACCCTGATAAAAGAAGAAGCTTTGTTATTAATGAACTTAAGCAATTCAGCGAACAAACCCAGGCCGAACTTTTGGATTGGCTCCGTTTAAAGGAAGCTGAAGGGAAGGTCAGAAATATAAGGCCGCTCTGGATTGCGAATCTGATCAACTGTGAAGCTAAGCCGGAAGTTATCCAGGAACTTATGACACGAAAAGACCTTGCACGGGTCGATTATAACAAAGAGCGCCAGGTGTTAATGGCAAATCCGGAGCAACCTTCAGTTCCGGTTATCGAACCTGACAATATTGTTTCGCCGAACCTTGCGTGGAATGTAACCCTTGTAAATGCAGATCAGGCGTGGGCCCAGGGTTACACGGGAGAGGGTGTGATTGTGGCCGTTATGGACACAGGGATCAACTACAACCACCTTGACATCACCGATAACATGTGGCAACACATCGATTATCCGAATCATGGTTTTAATTTTGTAAACAACAACCATGTGACCATGGATTATCAAAGCCATGGTACGCATTGCGCAGGTACCGTTGCCGGAACCGGAGCCGCCGGTACGGGAACGGGGATTGCCCCCGGTGCCACCATCATGAATCTTAAAGTTCTGGGTGATACGGGCGGTGGAACCGAAGCAGGCGTTTGGGCTGCCATTCAATTTGCTGTTGATTACGGTGCCCACGTGATGAGTCTTTCACTGGGCTGGCAGCATCAATGGAATCCTGATAGAAGCACATGGCGAATTACGATGAATAATGCATTGAGTGCAGGACTGATCGCAGCTGTTGCTTCCGGTAATGAAGGTGGCTGGGGCGGTCAACCTCCACCCAGTGAGGTACGCACACCGGGAGATATTCCTCCGCCATGGCTGAACCCTGACCAGACTTTGCAAGGTGGTGTCTCCGCCGTTGTTTCAGTTGGTTCTACCACCAGTGCGGATGTGCTGTCTGGCTTCTCAAGCAAAGGGCCCGTTACGTGGCAAAATGTTGCACCATTCAACGACTATCATTACAGCCCCGGTATGGGACTGATCCGTCCTGATCTTGTGGCTCCCGGATCTGATGTGCTTTCTTTATCTCATAATACCAACACCGGTTATACCACGAAAAGCGGGACTTCAATGGCTACGCCTGCCGTTGCCGGTGCCATGGCCCTCATCCTTTCGAAAAATCCTGGCTTAACCCCCGAACAGGTTAGTCAGATTCTTGAAGAGAGTGCCGAGCCCAAAACTACCAGCAAGAGTAATTCCTATGGCAGTGGTCGTCTCGATGCACTGGCCGCGATCATGCAAACACCTTATCAGGGAATTGTTTATATGGATCATGAGCTGGATGACAGCGACGGCAATGATGACGGACATATCAATCCGGGTGAGTTCATCAAAATCAACCTTACCCTGGAAAACCCAACCGAAGAGATGATTGAGGGAGTAATGGCCTCCGTTACCGTTGAATCACCTTTTATCACCCTCGTCGACAGCATCGCAACAATCGGTGACTTTGACGCGGAATCGGAAATGCACATTGAAGAGATATTTTCCTTTCAGGTGGCCGACAACATTCCCGGAAACCATATGGTAGAGTTTGTGGTCACCACTTACTCATCTGCAGATCCTGATGAAACATGGAGCAGTAGTTTTATTGAATACGCTCACGCTCCGCAATTAGTTTTCTCAGACATGATCATTGATGATTCTGAAAATGGCGATGGTGATGGAGTCCTTGATCCGGGTGAAACAGCAGATGTGATCATAACCCTGGCAAATATGGGACAGATGGAAAGTGGACCGATTGAAGCATGGCTGGTGTCAGATGGTCCCTGGATCACCGTCCTTTCCCATGAAACCCAGGATCTTGCTTCACTAGAACCTGAAGCTTCCATTGAGATTGTTTTTCAGGTGGTAGCATCAATGAACACACCTCTTGAAAGTCCGAACGATTTGATATTTAAGGCTTTTGCAGACCCCTTTGAGTTTGAGTCGGCAAAAGAGATCATTGTAGGGCTGGCTCCCTTCTATGATGAAGGAGATATCCCTTCAACCTTTAATAACAATCCCACAACCGCGAGCAATGCGCTTGAAGCGGGCCAAATGACTGTCACAATTCCACAAGGTGCAACAATTACAGGCGTGGATGTGGCGTACAACCTGACCTCACATGGTGGCGCCTGGATGAGTGAACAGCGTTCTTTCCTCAGGTGTGTGTCTGATGGCGGAACAACCGAATCACAGGTCTATTCAGGCACTAGCAACAGTGGAGGAACCATAGAGTATGAACGTACAGAGCTGGACATTGCCAACAATGTTGTCGGTGGCGGTGACATCGAGTTTGAGCTGCACGTTTTCCGTACGTGGGGTGGGTCAGGTTCAAATACGCAATACGTATATGTGCCCAACAACACCTGGAAAATCATTGTGTATTATGAATTGCCGAAGTATGATGTCACTTTCAGGGTATCCAACCAGTTTGAAGAAATGGTTGAAGGAGCAAACATTGAAGTGAGCAATGAGGTACATCACACCGATGTGAATGGTGAAGTGCAAACCGAACTTCCCGCAGGTACATTCTATTACAATGCCACTGCAGAAAACCACAGGTCGTTGATGCTTAAGCCTTTTGATGTGGAAATGGAAGGGGAGAACCTGATTGAGATCATCATGACACGTGTATTTGAAGTGACCTTCGAAGTGAATGATGTGCATGGCAATGAAGTGCCAGACCCGGTAATCACTTTTGATGGCGAGATCATGGAAGCCGGATACTTCACAATTGATGATCTGGAAACCGGATCCTACCCCTACATGATTGAAGCCGAAGGCCATCAAACCCATGAAGGGGTGGTGGAAATAGATGATTCCGATGTTGTTTTAAATGTTGAAATGAATCCATATTATAACCTGAGCTTTGAGGTGAGTGACCAGTATGGTGCCTTTGTTGGGGACGCATCAATAAGCATTGAAGGGCAAACTTATCCCGAAGGTGCTTACGAAATGGAGGATTACATTCCGGGCATGTACGATTTTACAGTCACTGCAGCCCATTATTTTGATTATGAAGGGACCTTCCAGGTTAATGATGAAGATGTGATGGTAACCGTTGTACTTGAAGCTGACGGCACCGCTGTTGGGGATACTGACGATACCACAGTGACCATCTTCCCCAATCCGGCCAGGGATATACTATTTGTCCACATTCCCTCATCCGGACAGGAAACCGTTGTGGTAACTCTTCTGGACATTTCCGGAAAGACATTACAAACCATTGTATCTTATCCCGATTCCGGAGCTGCCGAGGTTGAGCTGGATGTGTCCGGAATGACCCCTGGCGCATACTTCATCAGAATCAATCAGGAGGATGCACACCAGGTGATCATTCGCTAAAAAATATTTGCTGCTCCTGTAACAGCAAAAAACATAACCCCTTACTGTCCGCATGCACAACCTGTTGCATGCGGGCTTTTTTTACCCAGCATGAACAATGACAGTAAACAGCTGTTTATTAATGATAAAGATCAAAAATCATTAAACAATTCTTTATCATGAAAAACATGAAAACATTGATTGTACTGTTATTTCTGTTTGTTTCCATACCAATTCTGGCGCAATATCGTCCTGTTCAGTTTGGTGCGCGCCCACCAATAAACCTTGATGTTGTTTCTCCAGAACACATGGAACCGGGACGGTTCAGAATCAAAGTCACCAGCGAAACCGAAACACATTTTGATGCACAGTCTCCTCAAATCCTTTTCGGTATTGTAACTACTGGAATATTGGCCATTGATCATCTTAATGAACAATTCTCTATTCTTGACATTCAGCCGGTTTTCTCCGGACCGGCTATTCAGACGAGGTATTCGGACAGGCACCGCAAATGGGGCCTGCACCTCTGGTATGATCTATACATGGATCCCAATCATGACGTGGCAGATGTGGTTCGCTCATTTCAGCAGCTTGATGAGGTGGATGTTGCGGAGCCTGTCTTTCGCAAACAACTGGTAAGCGGCGAGGTATTTGACTGGCCCGAGGAGGCCTTTATCCGTAGCGACGATATGGATGAATGGGTTCCCGATGACCCGCAATTTGGTGCCCAGTGGCATTACCACAACACAGGCCAATCGAACGGCACTGCGGGTGCCGACATCAGCCTGAAACAAGCCTGGGCCATTGAGAAAGGAAGTCCAGATATTATTGTGGCCATCGTTGACGACGGAATTCAGTTCAACCACCCCGATCTCGAGGAAAACATGTGGGAAGATATCGGTTTTAATTTTGTGGATAATAATGCCAATGTAATACCCGGTGACCATGGAACGCATGTTGCCGGAACTGTTGCGGCTGTTTCAAACAACGGTGTTGGTGTGGCCGGAGTGGCAGGTGGTTCGGGAATCGGCGACGGTGTGCGCCTGATGTCTGCTCAGGTGTTTCGCGGCAATGCAACTGGTGGCTTTGAACTTGCCCCGGTGTGGGCTGCCGATAACGGTGCTGCCATTTCCCAGAACAGCTGGGGGTATACCGCTCCCGGAATATTTGAACAAGCTGTACTGGACGCTATTGATTATTTTAACGTGAATGGTGGCGGAGATATGATGGAGGGTGGAATAACCATCTTTGCCGCCGGGAACTCAGGATCTTCAGGTGATTTATACCCCGGCTTCTACGAGGGAGCCATGTCGGTAGCCGCCACAAACCATAACGATCAGCGAAGCTCCTATTCAACCTTTGGCTCATGGGTGGATATCTCTGCCCCGGGTGGTGAAACACCCGGCAACAACGTCGGAGGGGTATTGAGTACGGTCACGGGCAGCGGATATGCCTTTTACCAGGGAACCTCAATGGCCTGTCCACACGTTTCGGGCGTTGCTGCACTGATCCTCTCCTATGCACCCGACACCCTTATGCTAACCAATACAGATCTTTTTGACATACTGGTAACAACAACAGACAACCACTATGATGTCAATCCGGATTTCATCGGTCAGCTTGGTTCCGGACGACTGAATGCCTTAAGAGCTCTCCGGGAAGTTGACAATTATGCCCTGGGCCTGATCAATCCTTCCAATTTTGCAGCAATGGCGGTTGGAACCGAAGAGGTGGAACTCAGCTGGACACTCAATGTTTCGGAAGACCCGGTTCTGCTGGCATTTAGTGAGGATGGAACGTTCGGCACACCGGAAGACAGTTATGAACCCGGAGATCAAATCGAAGGTGGCGGCACCATTCTGGTATCTGGACAATCCACACAGTTCTTCCATGAGAATCTGGAAGAAGCAACAATATATTATTACAACATCTGGAGCATTAAAGAGGGGGCTTATTCTTCAGGAAGGATGACATCGGGGACAACCTGGTGCGGCATATTTGACCTCCCCTTTACTGAAGACTTCAGCAGTGAAGAAACACCTCACTGCTGGGAAAACCCCGCCGGAAGCAGCGGATGGCAATTCGGAAGCTTTTCGGAAGGCCTGGACATCGATGGCGTGTATGCATACACGGGAACCGCACTCGGTGGTGCTCAAAACGCCACATTGACTTCACCCATTATCGACATGAGCAATTTTGAGGATGTAAACGTTTCTTTCGATCACTACTTCCGGACAACCTTTCTCGGTGGCTCTACAGCATCTTTTGAATATAGTTTGGATGGCGGAGGCAGCTGGACCACCGTAGATTCATGGTCAAATACAACGGCAAATCCGGCCAACTTTGAAACAGTGATCCCGGAATTAGCCGATCAGCCAATGGTTCAGTTCAGGTGGACATTTGCCATCGGGTTCCTCGGTTACTACTGGGCCTTGGGGAACATCATGATCGACGGAACATTGCCAGACCTTCCTGAAGTGCATGTCGACCCCGATAGTCTTCTTGTTGAAGCAGATGAGGGAGATTCAGCCGAAAGCAACATCACCATCTCCAACCAGGGGACATCCGTATTGGAAATACTCGACATTCAAATTGATTATGAGCAGGAGGTGGAGTTTCTGACAGCCACTCCTGAAGATGAAACCGTAGACCCCGGGGAATCAACTAACCTGCATTTGTATTTTGACAGCGAGGGACTTGAGCCGGGTGATTATACAGCTACCCTTACCATTGTATCTAATGATCCGGATAATCCGGAACTTCCAATTCCTTTGACTTTCCGGGTGACAGAAGTGATTCCGGGAACCATTATGGAAATCGTTGATGAAAGTGATGATCATCAGATTCTGGCAACAGCTTTGGAAGTATCTGGCCTTGACGCTGTTTTGAGTGGACCGGGTCCCTATACACTGTTTGCACCTGTAGATGTTGCTTTTGATGCGCTACCTGGAGGATTCCTGGATGACCTGATGGCTGACCCAACCGGTGAATTGACCAACATTTTGTTATATCATGTGGTTGAAACCTATGCCCTTGCCGGCGATTTATCTGATGGTCAGATTATCACAACCGTATTGGGTGATGACCTGGTTGTTACAATCAATGATGAGGGTGTGTTCATCAATGATGCTAAAGTGATATTAGCCGATCTTAAAGCAGACAATGGCGTAGTGCATGTGATCAATGCCGTGCTGATCCCCGATTTCGATACCGTAATTAAAAATATTGATCTTTCTGTAACTCCGGATTTGCAGTTGTATCCAAATCCGGCCAGCAGAGAGGTAAATATCGCATTTACCCTTAACCATGCCCAAAATGTGCAACTGGAGATATTCTCCCTGACGGGTGAAACTATATCTTTCAAAGATCTGAGCTTACTCAGGGAAGGACGTCATCAGATAACTCAGGGTATATCCGGGGTCAATCCGGGCTTATACCTGTTAGTGCTTTCAACAGACCATGAGCGCGTCGTGAAAAGGTTGCAGGTGACTGATCGGTAAATTAAATGTTATCACCAAACTTATAATCGTTTAAACAATGAAAAAACCGGGTGTCTTTGAAATAATTCGTGCGCCATTTTTGAGTTCCATTTTGGCGCCTCTGATAGCAGGAACGCTCCTAAGCGTAATCATTAACGGGTATTTGTTTGTGCCGGGCTTGTTGTGGTGCTGATCATTGGGATTGCTCTGCATGCTGCCACCAACGTATACAACGATATTTATGATACCATTCAGGGAACAGATAAAGTCAATGTACACCGCAACGAGTCAAGCGGTGGCTCTGGTGTTTTGCAGGATCACCCGGAGCTGATGGGGCGCATGTTTGCCATTGCAAGGGTCTCACTTGTGATTGCCCTTTTGGGTACCCTTGTACTAACCCTGCTAATAGATCGCAGCCTTTGGCCGCACCTGTGGATATTAATCATTTTCTACGCTTTCTTTAGCAAAGATTATACAGCGCCCCCCTTTAAACTGGCCTACCGGGGTCTTGGTGAAATATCTGTTTGGTTTCCGTTTTGCTGGTGGTTGGATTCCTGATCCTGTCCTTCTGATCATCATAAAAAGAACAGGTAAAGCCCGTAAAAAAAGAAGGCAGCTGATAATGATCCAAGGATGTTAACCACATCATTCGGGCTGATGCGTTCACTATCTTTTTTGATCCCTTTGTTGAGAAAAGTCAGTTTATTTAGTGCCGGCTCAAGAAAGGCGCCCAGTAAAGAATCCACCATGGAAGCCAGAAATCCTGAAAGCCACAGGATAAGTATCATCAGCATGCTGACTTTGTCAAAAAAAAGATAATAGGAAAAGTATGATATGAATAGCGATCCCAGCATGGCTGCTATTGTTCCCGTAAGGGAAATCCCTCCCGATACTCCGGATTGTTTCATCCTGAGGTGTGCCAGGGAGAAACAATTTCTGTGAAATACTGGACCGATTTCGCTTGCCCAGGTGTCGGCTGTTACAGCTGCAATCATTACAATGTAGAGATAAATGAATATTGTTTCACCGCTAATCAGAAAAAAAATGCTGGTCGACAAAGCCCAAATAATGTTTGCGAGCACTTGCCAGACATTTCTTTGATTGGAGGATGGGGCTTTATGCCTTAATCGGGTATTAAGCATGGTTAAAACTACAGATGTAATAAAAAAGGCCAGCACGGGCAACAACCATGCGCATCCCAGTACCCCCAAAAAATAGATCCCTAAGAAATAGGTGGCAACACTGCCGTTTTTGCTGATGATTTTCTTTTTAAAAAGAAAGAAGGATCCCAAGGCCGCAATAAAGATAACACCGGTAAAAAAAAACAGGTTGCCCTCGTTTACATCCATGATCAGAAAATACAATGCCGAACCAACAGGGATAGAAAAGTTGTCCGATCCCCTGTAAGAAAGGACTTCAAAATTGATGGCCAGCAATATGGCCAGTAGCACATAGGCTTCGATGCCAAACAGTGATTCAGGCAGGAACAGATAAAAGATCAGCCATGCTGATAAAGCAAAACCAATAACTCCATACAGGCTTTTCTCCTCCCTAAACGGCTTAAAATAATGGTTTCCCGGCCTTATTTGCCCGCTTATGCTGGCAATGGTGTCTGAAACAGTGAGTGTCAACAAGGTAATGCGAAAAAAATAAAAGGGCATGTCATAAAGCAAAACAAAGGACAGGAGGACCCCTAGAGGATAAAAAAGTGTTCCGAGGCTGGCATCCGCAGTTTTGTGCAGCAACCCAAATGTTTTATAGTTAAAGGTAGCAAAAGCAAAAACACTGCCTGCCACTATGATGATGAGCAGGCTTTGCTTTTCAACCACATAAGTCAATAAAAGAATCAGCAAACCCGTGAAGAGGTGAATGCTTTTTCTCAGAATTTTGCTGTCTGTTCTATAAAGTTTTTTCAAAGTATTCTTGTCAACGTTCTAAATGGGTGATGGCTGCAGTGTCTGAAGGTATTTGTCTATGTAAAACTGTTTTTTTCCGGACTTATATTGCATCACATACCGGGGATGCTCCAGTGGGATCAATTGCTCAAAAAACCGGTATTCCTCATTCAACTTTTTTAGAAAATCATAATTTTTCCCAGTGCCGAGGCAATAGGCCTTGTCTGTAATTATGCCCATCTCTATGTGAGCCCGGATGCTTTCAATCATGAAAGGTGTTACGATCCGTTGCAACTCCTTGTTGTCGTAATAGTTGTAATTCAACTCTTTCCCATTGATGCCTGTTTTCACGTATCCAAGCGGACTTGGGGAGTTGACATAAAAATTATTGTAAAACTTTTGCACACCTCCATAAGCATCGATCACTTCATAAACAAAAACGGATGAGGGCTCATGGGTGTGCAGCCCAGCAATGCTTAAGCCACATTTTTGTGACAGCCGTTTGGTGTCGGTAAACGGAATTCCGGTTACTCCGGCACCAAACCGACCGGGATTGATTCCCAAAATCAGCCTTCGTTTGTTGTTGTCGTTGTAAAACTTCCTGTAAAATGCCGATGAAACCTCCAGCGCCTGCGGCATTTCCGAGAAAGGATTCATGACCCGAATGCCATCCGGCAACGAAATATCAAGGCTAAGGGCTTTATTAAAAGCAATTACCCTCTCTGCAAAATTATTTTGAGCCATTCTGTTTTTCCAATTTGTAAATCAACAAATAAACCAATCATCCTCCTATTTTTCCGACAATGAATTTTTCAATCTCCACAATCACAAATACAGCCACACCGGCAATCAGCGGATACCACCAATAGTTTGTTTCAATTGGCGCAGTTT
>SKTA01000084.1 GCA_007122745.1 Bacteroidales bacterium | reverse complement strand
TCCATCACCACATCAAAGGTCACGATATCGTAATCGATAACTCCAACCCACTTCACATCACCGGAAATGTCGATTACCTCTTTATCCGGTCTTTTCGAGTCTTTAACAGCATTCATTTTTGATCTTTTCTTTAAGTTTTTTATTGATATTTTTAATGTTTGTCAAGATGGTTTACAAGTTTTCCAAGGCTTGTCACATAGCTTCCATATTCATTATCATACCAGCCAAAAATTTTCGCGTGGGTAACAGGAAGATGCAGGTCTTTATTCACTGTAACTCCCAGCGACGCCATTGCAGCTTCGGGCAAGCTGATGAAGCCTGTACGTGTATGTGTTTCATGTCCTTCTATAACCACGGCAGCGGGGAAGCCCATCAGGTCGGCAGAAACACTTTGCTTTTCGCTGAACACCAGCAGGTCCTTTTGCTGCCCTGTTGCCGCTTCTATATAAACGTTATTCAGGAAGCTTTTGTTGATCACAGGCTCACTTTTCTTGTCCATTCTGGTATTAAATGTCACATTCAGTATGATCAAAGAAACTGTGTTGGTTGGGATGCGCACAGAGTCGGCCATAAACCCGATCTCCTCAATCTGGGGCATGATTTTTTCAAGTGCTTTGGCTGCACCGGTAGTGGATAAGATGATGTTGTTAAAAACTGATCTGTTTTTGCGAAGATCGGTGGCCGCCGCCTTTGGCAATGCGTCCAATACATTTTGTGTGTTGGTGGCAGCGTGCACGGTCGACATCGAAGCTGTCAGGATCTGAGCGGTTTCTTCCCTCTGAAGAAGTGGCCACAGCATATGGGCCAGGCCGGTTGTTGTACAACTGGCTGCAGAGATTATCCGGTGTTTCTCCGGATTAAAGTCGAGATGATTGATGCCGTAAACCATCATGATGCTGTCGTCAGGCATCTTTTTTGCTTTGTCCTTGATCTTGAATGGTGCGCTGAGCAACACCATTTCGGCACCTGCTTCGAGGTGGCCACGCAAGCTGCCCCCCTCTTTATCGGCAGGGGCAGTCGGATCGGTAAACCTGCCCGTGCAGTCAACAACAATGCGCACGGCATGTTCTTTCCACTCAATTTGCGCCGGATTGCGGTAGTTGCGAAGGATCTTAACCGGGAAACCGTCAAATTCCAACAACCCATTTTTACGATCAAGGATGCTGAAATGCTTTTGCGGACCTCCCACACCGTGAATGAAACGGGAAACACTACCATAAGTGGAATCGGTTTCCATCACATGAATCAGATCTTCCATGTTTTTACCAACCTCCCTGCCGACATTGATTATTGCGCCATCAAAGTCTCTGTGGATCAGTTCATGCCATAAGACAAGTTTTCCAATACGGCCCAGGCCGTTAATTCCAATAAAGTTTTTACTCCCTGTTGAAATATTCATAGCCTATGAGTTTAGGGTTTAGGGTTTAGGGTTTAGGGTTTAGGGTTTAGGGTTTGACAATGCCTAAATGGCGTTGACAGTTGCCTATCTCAGTATCTCGGTATAATCGGTTTTGTAATGACCTTTGAATATGTTGCCGGAGAATCCGTCGATGGATATCTTGTCTCCAGGCACCAAAGTTTGGCCATTGATCAAACACTGTTTCTCTTTCTCGTTGACTACCAGCTGCCTGCAGTTAAGCACACAAACCTTTCCAAGACTTGCTGCTGTTACGGCAGCGTGAGATGTTGTGCCTCCTCTTGAGGCTACCAGGCCATCGCATTCAAAGATAATAGGAATATCGTCAGGAACCGTATCCGGGCGCAGCAAAATACAGGCATCTTCCGGAAATTTTTTACGCAGTGTGATGATATCTTCCATATCGATGGCCAGTCGTCCATTCAGAGCACCCCCGCCTCCGCCGATACCCCTGCCCAGCAAGTTCATATCGGAATGAGAGTCGACAAAAACCTGTAAACGTTCCGCCTTGTGGGTCTCCTGGTCACGAATCTGCAGAATATACAAGTCTTTTGGATCTGCTGACTCAAAGGTAAACTCAATTTCAAGATGATTGTATCCTTTTTCTTCCACCAGATCATGCGCCAGGTCATAAAGTCTGGTGTAAATATCAGGAAGCAGCTCTTCCAGCGATTTTTGTGATTCCCTTTCCGTTAGTTTTTTTTGCATTTTTGAGACCGGCATAGCGTGTACGAGTCCGGCCACAATATCTTCTCCCTGGCTGCAAAGGGTAAAGTCCCCGTTAAGATAGATACCCGGTTTGGGCAACATTGGATTGTGCGTAAAAACTACTCCGGTGCCTGAATAGTCGCCAATGTTACCCAGGACCATTTGCTGAATAACGACTGCTGTACCCCACTCATTGGCGATCTGCAAATGATTCCGGTATACATTGGCGCGCTCAGAGTCCCAGGAATCAAAAACCCGAATAATGGTCTGCTGCAATTGCTTCCACGGATCCTCCTCGAAATGCACTTTACGGGCGGCCAGAATTTCTTTGTAACGGAATGCCATCTCGCGCATCTGTTTGGGTGTAAACGCTACCTTCTGCGTAACACCGTACTTCTCCTTGAAATCAATCATCACCTGATCAAACACATCGCGATTGATGCCATAGGTCATCCCCCAGCTTTGCAGAAGTCTTCTGTAGCAATCCCAGGAAGTCCAGGAAAAATTCGGTTGTTTGCTCAGCTTTTCAACAATTTTATCATTCAGACCAACATTCAGAAATGTATTCATTGCCCCCGGCATCGATATAGCAGTTCCGGATCTGACAGAAAGCAGCAAAGGCTTTCTGCCACCTCCGTAAACCATTCCGGTTTTCTTTTCCAGTTTTCTGATGTGATCTGCCACCAGGTCATCCACCTCCTTCTTCAGGCTGGCATTAGCCATAATGGCACGTCTTCTGCGAAAAACTTCAGTACTTAAAACAAAACCCGGAGGAACAGGAAAATCATTCAGAAACAGTTTTTTCTGAAAAAATGCCTTAGAACCGAGAAATATCTGGTTGTCTATTTCGGGAGATGCTTCGTACAGCGGGCTGATGATCAAGTCCGGATTGTAAGACATAATATCCCGAATAATGGCCGGCGGATAATTATCCACCATATTTTGTAAGGTGTGTACCATTCTGCTGATGTAATTATCGAGATGCTGAATCAGAAAAGATGCAGAGATGATTTCACGGTAAAACGACTCGGAGTGCCTGGTAATAAGCTGGTTTTTCTCTTTCTCAGACAAGTCTGTGTCTTTGAAATATATTTGTGGAATGATCATCTGTAGCGGCTGATCATAAAAGCCAAAGAAGTACGTATTGGTAATATCTTTCACATTCTTTGCCATAAACTGGAACAGATTGATAAACTGGGCCAGGGAAAAACTCTCACTGGTCAGTCCATACTTCAGCATCTGTAAATTGGCATCCAGCCCCTGACTGGTAACACCATCCAGCTCCAGGCCTCTTCGGAACATAGAAAGAATATCGAATGACTTCTTTAGTGTTCGGGCAGTAATATACTCGTTTTGTGACGAATAAACCTTGTCCTCCATCAGCTTTGCCGCCAGGCGTTCCAGTCGGAAGATCAAACCCAAAGCCTCGAATTTGTCCTCCCGGTATTGCCCGTACATAGAGGGAATGCCGAATGCTATATGTCTTTTGTGATAGATACTCTCCCACCCTTCACTGAAAGCAGGATTGAAGATCACCTGGTTCAGTTTGTCGATGAGATCAAAGATCAGGTGCAGTCCCTCATCCATTTCTTGCCGGGAAATATGGTTTTGTAACCGTTCCACCTCCTCATCTGAAAAGAAATGATACCTGCGTAATAATGTGGTCAGGTCAGAAATGTCAAATGAATATTTTTCACGCAACAATGCGTAAAGCTGGAATAACAGTTCAAGTCTTTGCTTGTCATCACTGTTTTGATGTTCTGCCTCTTTTACATAACCGGCAAAAGCTTCATGGGTCATTTGCAAAAGATCGGCGGGCACACAATAATTCTTGTTGCAGACTTTTTGTAACAGGTCATGCACCCCTTTAAACCATTTGCTATCGGTTGTTATGCTATAAGAGACATCTTCCGGCAGGATGTGTTCAAGAGGCTCTTTGATCCCATCATACCAGAAATAAAAAATCTTCTTACAAAGATCGATATGGGTATTGTTCCCTTCAATGTGAATCTGCTTTCGCAAAAAATGGATCAGCTTATCCTGCCGGCCAGAAATTTCGTCCATTACCGTTGTTACTTCACGCAAAGTACCTTCGGCTCCGATCTCGTTGAAATAAACAGGAAAAATTCGTGTCAGCTGTTTGATCTGTTTGTAAAGCGGCGAAATATCACTGTTCAGCAGCTTGGTGATGTCACGTTGAAACAGGTCGGTATCGAAAATGAATATCCCGCCAAGACGTAAGTTCACAATCAGCGCCGACAACAGCTTCCTGAACGTATAAGGTGCATGCATGATCAGTTCAAGCCAAACCCTTATGTTCTTCAGATGGTTTGGATCCACTTTCAGCTGCCAGTTTTCCTGAATGTAAACGGTTCCGGGATTGGCAAAACCCAGCGCGATCAGTTTGTTTTCGAAGATGCTGATGATGCGCTTTTCTTTGGTCTCTATCACCTCCTTTCCCAAGGTGAGCAGGCAATCAAGGACAGTAGACATGTACGCCACTTTTAGCTCATCAAACAAGAGAAAAATGTTGTCAAGGAAATCGGTAAAATCATCCTTTTCAACCTCGGAGCGTATGTTTCGCAACACCTTATTCAGTTCCCACAAGAGTTTTGTGCGTTGCAGCTCCATGCCGGGAAGATGCAGAAGGAACAAGATGAAGTAAAACCGTTCAATGTGCTTTTCAAATTGGTCGATGCTGCGTTTAAAATGATCTGCTATCTCATTGTAAAACATTACTCCGGAGCATAACTCCTCCCATCCTGAAGATTTTTCAAGTTGCTCTTTTTGTTTGACAAAAAAGGGCTGACCAATTTCCTGAAGCAAGAAGGAATAATCTTTTGAGAAAAAATGGCGGTATTTTTCGAACCAGGACTCAGTGGGTGTATTATTTTCCCACGATTCCAGGCCTGCCAGAACAACCTTTCGCAGCAAGATATTCAAAGCCTCCCTGACGTTTTCTTCAGCAGCCACCTTCCCAAGATGCTTTTTCAGGAGGTCTGCATTTTTTACCAACAGCTCAGGGCGGTTTTCCTGTATTGCCTGGAGCACATCAACAAGATGTCGTGTCATGGCAGAAGTGGTGGAAATAACAATATTTTCTGTTTCAGAAAAGAAGCCGAAATAGGTTCGAAAAAGCTGGGAAGCTTCGGCCTCCTTGAGCGGCAACTTAAAGAGCGAGGCTGCAACATCAAGCAACTTTAAGAAGAGTTCTTCTGCCCCCTTTTGCTGTGCATAAAACCATTTGTCACCGAGAAGGATCTTTCTATACTGTTCAACGATCAATGGATAATTGGCATAAGGGTGATACAGCTCCAGGAAGAATTCCCTGGTACGTTTGTTGATGCCCCAATGGCCTGATGACAGATCAACAATCTCCTGATGGTGCGCGGGAATTTGAATGTCTGCCTGACGCGTTTCAGCAAGGTTTACCTGCAATGCTCCGGAAGTAAACTTTTTCTGTGTCATTGCGATCGGTTCTTGAAATGTTTTGAATCGCCCCACTCTCCATAGCCAATCTGTCCTCCTGCCATGTGAATTCGTGCTTCCAGGCAACGTTTGCACTCTTCAGCATCTTCATCGGTACAGGGTTTATCTTCATAAAGCAAATAATCTTCCCGGTATTTGGTAGGTGTAAGGTTCGGCATGATGATATTTGCCCCCACCTTGATCGATTTTTCACGTCCCATGGGGTCAATAGCCTGCATAGCCGTAGTCGCAGCGATATTAATGTCTTTCATGAGGATCCGCAACACCGCAACCATTTTCAGGCTCAGGTAAAACCGTTCCATTTTCGGAATCAGTTTGTCTTTGTATTTGAACATCGGGGTTTCCTCATGCTCAATGTAAGGCCCCATCCCAATCATGTCAATGTCGTGTTTTTGAAAAAAGAGCAGATCATCTGCAAGGTCTTCAACTGTTTGGAATGGAAGGCCAATCATCACTCCGGTTCCCACCTGATAGCCGACTTTTCTCAATCGATACAAAGCGTCCAGCCGTTCCTGGTAAGTGTGTTTTTTATTTTCAGGATGATATTTGGGATATAGTTTTGGGTTGGAAACCTCAATGCGCAGCAGGTATCTGTGGGCGCCCGCTTCAAACCAGCGGCGGTATGTTTCCTCACTTTGTTCACCAAGAGAGAGCGTAATGCCCAACTCACCATTGCTCATCTGCTTGACCATTCTTACAATGCGCTCCATTCGTTGTGTGTAGCGCGTGCCACTCCGTTCACCGGCCTGTATAACGATGCTGCCAAACTTGTTCTCCCAGGCATAGCGTGCAGCTTCGAGCACTTCCTGCTCAGTAACTTCATAGCGATGGGTCTTTTTATTTCCAGCCCTGATGCCGCAGTAATAACAGTTTTTCCCACACAAATTGGAAAACTCAATCAGGCCCCGGTAATAAACCTTATTCCCGACATATTTTTGCTTCACCTCCTCCCCTTTTGCAAATACGAGCTTGCGTGCTTCTTCATCAGCTGACAACAGCATTACCAGGTCCTCTTTTGAGAAAGTATCCTGTGTTAATATTTTTTCAATGGTCTTTGACATTATTCAAACTTTAATGGCTATGATCCTACAAATAATCCTCTGCTGTTTTTTCCAGTTTCACGAAGGGGGCAACTGCCCTGTGGTAGATCCCGTGCATCCAGGCTATTGCCATTCCGTAATTTGTAACAGGCACCCCGGCTTCAACGGCGGGCTTCAATCGGTTAATGATCTGCTTACGCGTGATCATGCATCCGCCACACTGCACCACAAGCGCATAGTCCGTGATGGGTCGTGGCAGATCGCCCAATCCGGCCACCACGTCATATTCCAGCTTCTTACCCGTATAGGTACTCATCCAGCGTGGGATCTTTACCCTGCCAATATCGTCGCAGGCCACGTGATGGGTACATGATTCAAGCAACAAGATACGGTCACCGTCCTTTAAATCTGCAATCTTTGGTGTTCCTCGCAAATAGTTTTCAAAATCACCTTTATGTCTGGCCAACATGATGCTGAAGCTTGTCAGCGCGATATTCTTCGGAACGGAAGCATCCGCCCTTAGAAACACCTGGCTATCGGTTACCACAAGTTTCGGACGTGGCTGCAACACGCGCATCAGCGCATCGATCTCTTTCTCTTTTACAACCACTGCGATGCAATCATTATCAATGATATCACGAATGGCCTGCACTTGCGGCAGAATCAACCGCCCTTCCGGAGCCTCACTGTCGATGGGTGTGATCAAAACAACAAGGTCGCCATATTGCAACAGGTCACCGAGCAGGCTTTGGGATTTATAGGCCGACTCCGGCATCATTTCCCGAAGGGTCGCAATGACCTGTTCCAGGTTATCCGGCTCCAGGGCGCAAAATGAAAGGACAGGTGCATTGTACTGATCTTTAAGTCTGCCGGACAGGACATCATCCAGGCTGACAAGGTCCGATTTGTTATGGATCACCACAAACGGCAAATCCTGCTTCCTGAAAGCTTCAATGAGTTTTTCCTCCGCTTCGGCAAACAGGTTCTCGGTGATCACCAACAAAGCAAGGTCGACGGTCTTGAGGGCCGCCAGGCTCTTCCCCACCCGTTTGGCGCCAAGATCGCCAATGTCATCGATTCCGGCGGTATCTACCAGGATGGCAGGTCCAATTCCCGGAATCTCCATCGATTTACGCACAGGGTCGGTAGTGGTGCCCGGCACATCAGACACAATGGCAATCTCCTGCTGCGCCAGTGCGTTGATCAATGAACTTTTCCCGTTATTGCGACGTCCGAAAATGCCGATATGCGGTTTGGATTCCCTTCCTTTTGCCATTTGAAACGTTTTGTGACAAAGATAATTGATATTGTTAAGAGTCAGGCGATTGTTTTCAGAGGAAACAGGATTATTTCAACCACGGTTATCCCTTTTCCGTGGACAAAAATCGATTAACTTTGTCTGTTGTTAAAACGATAAAATTCCAGCAATATGATACAGTCTGTAAACCCAGTTTCAGGGGAAATAATTGCTACGTACGAAAAACATTCCTTCAATGAAGTGGACACCATCATCCACCAATGCGCAAAAGCTCATAAAGGCTGGGCCAAAGAGGGTTTTGACCGGCGCAGTGCACTGATGCTGAAAGCTTCGGAAATTTTAAGAACACAAGCTAACCGTTTTGCACGGATGATCACACTGGAAATGGGCAAGCCCATCAAGCAATCGCGTGCGGAGGTCTTGAAATGTGCCAAAGTGTGTGATTATTATGCCGAAAACGCTTCTACCTTCCTTGCTAACGAAAAGGTAAAAACAGCGGCAAGTGAAAGTTACATTGCATTCAGGCCTCTGGGTGTGGTACTGGCCATCATGCCCTGGAATTTTCCCTTCTGGCAGGTGTTCCGGTTTGCAGCCCCGGCCCTTATGGCGGGTAATGGTGCATTACTCAAGCATGCATCCAATGTAACAGGTTCTGCCCTGATGATCGAACAAATTTTCAAGGAGGCCGGATTTCCTGAGCACCTTTTCCGTACAATCAAACTGGCAGGAAAGGAAACCGCTTCGGTAATATCTCACGATCTGGTAAAAGCGGTCACGCTGACCGGAAGTGTGGGTGCCGGCAAGGCGGTGGCCGGAAAGGCGGGTTCGGGGATCAAAAAATCGGTGCTTGAGCTCGGTGGCAGTGACCCCTACATCATCCTCGAAGATGCAGACCTTGAAAAAGCGGTGGATGTCTGTGTCAACAGCCGTGTGATCAACAGCGGTCAGAGTTGCATTGCTGCCAAGCGGTTCATTGTGGTTAAAGAGGTGCAGCAAAGATTTGAACAGCTTTTTGTTGAAAAGATGAAAGAAAAAGTGATGGGAGACCCAATGTCCGATGAAACCGAAATCGGACCGCAGGCAACGCCATCCCTCCGTGATGAGCTGCACGCACAGGTTACTTCCAGCATTGAGATGGGAGCAACATGCTTGCTGGGTGGCGAAATTCCTAAGCAGACAGGAGCATGGTATCCACCAACCGTATTGTCACATGTCAAAAAGGGGATGCCGGCTTATGACGAAGAGCTTTTTGGTCCGGTGGCTGCCATTATCGAAGCAACTGATGAAACCGACGCCATCCGCATTGCCAACGACAGTGTATTCGGACTGGGTGCGGCAATATTTACCAAAAACATTGAACGCGGACAACAAATTGCTGAAAAAGAAATACAGGCGGGATGTTGTTTCGTCAACGAAATGGTACAGTCTGATCCAAGACTACCATTTGGCGGCATCGGTGCCAGCGGTTACGGACGGGAACTGTCGTATGCGGGGATACGTGAGTTCACGAACATAAAGACCGTTTACGTTAAATAGGATATTGCTTGCCAGGCTTGGTGTTCTTTGCTGAAGCATCGGCACCTCTGCGTTATAAAAAAACCACGAAGGCACAAAAAACACGCAGACTTATGCTTTGTGACTCCTTTGTGCCCTTCTGTGCCTTTGTGGTGAAAATAAAAATCCGATAAGCCCCAAATCAGAAAATACGCAAATGATGGTTTGCTTTCCCACTAACCCGGATGCCTTAGCCGTTCAAGCAACTTGATGGCATCATCCTGATGCCTGATCACATATCGCGCATCCGTCTGGCTCATACCTACTTTAACCGACCAGGCATTTTGAGGCAACGTCTGGAATAAAAGCTCATCTGACCATCCGGCTCCAATGGCGAGAACAAAGTCATAGTCTTTTCTGGATAACCAATGCATTGCCAGCTCGCCTTTATTGATTCCGGAGTTGCTGATCTCGATAACTTTATTACCATGCAACACCTGAACATTGATATTGGTGGTAATTGACAATAAATGGTCGTTCACCTCGGTAACCAGCTTGGCTGCCTGCTCCACGTCCGCCTTGTCGTAGTGCCAGGCCAGTGAATAGACCCTTTCCTGGAGGTAAGCACCGGGCAAACGGTCGGAATACATCTCCAAAATGGGAATGATGTCCTTTTTCCATTCGTTTGAGAGTGGTTTAAACAGCCGCCATTCAGCCATTCCTGCTTCCCGGATCCAGGAACCATGCTCAGCGGTTAGATTTACCGGGAGATCAGACAACCAGGTATCCAGCTCATCCTTGCCACGCCCGCTGATGATAACAACATCAGTCATGGATTGTGCGTCCAGATTTTGTAAAAGTCCCAACAAAGCCTCCGGTGGCTCAACAGTGGTGGGATATTTGGAAAAAGGCACAAGGGTACCGTCATAGTTTACAATGATGATGCGGTTTTTTGCCTGATTGTAAGACTGAAGCATTTTGTCGAGCAATGACTCATTCATCAGTTTTTTCCGGGCAGAATATTGCGATCGTTGTGATGAATCCAGGAGAATATTTACAAAATCATTGGCCCATTTGGTAACGGTATAACGCTTCAAACGTTTTTGCATGATTTTATTGCCTCTGATCTGTTCC
>SKTA01000259.1 GCA_007122745.1 Bacteroidales bacterium | reverse complement strand
GTCGCCGGAAGATTGTTTGATACCATGCTTGCGCATTATCTGCTGCAGCCCGACATGCGGCACAACATGGATGTAATGGCAGAAACTTACCTCGACTACCGTCCTGTTTCCATCGAACACCTGATAGGAAAAAAAGGGAAGTCACAAAAAAGTATGCGCTCAGTACCCCTTGAAGTAGCAACACCCTATGCCTGTGAAGATGCCGATATCACATTACAGCTGCGCAATATTTTTGAACCGATGCTTAAGGAGCACAACCTCCTGAAGCTATTTGACGAAATTGAAACACCGCTGATTCATGTCCTGACAAACATGGAAAATGAAGGGGTAAAAATCGACAAGGAGGCGCTGGATAAATATGCGATGGTTTTGACAGACAGTATTCATGATATTGAAACAGAAATATACGAACTTGCCGGAAGCACTTTCAATATTGGGTCGCCAAAACAGCTGGGAGATATCCTTTTCAACAAATTAAAGATCTCATCAAAGGCAAAAAAAACAAAAACAAAGCAATACAGCACCAGTGAAGATGTTTTATCCAAGTTAAGGCATCATCACCCGATTGTAGAAAAAATTCTGGATTACCGGTCACTGACCAAATTGAAATCCACCTATGTGGAGGCTCTGCCCAGGCTGATCAACAAAAAAACAGGCAGGATCCACACCTCTTACAATCAGGCCATTGCTGCAACCGGACGGTTGTCGTCCAACAACCCAAATTTACAAAACATCCCCATACGCACGGAAGAAGGACGTCTTATCCGTAAGGCATTTGTACCACGCGACAAGAAACATGTTTTGCTGGCCGCCGACTACAGCCAGATCGAACTTCGCATCATTGCAGCGCTAAGCAAAGATGAAGCGATGATGGAGGCTTTTCGCAACGGGGTCGACATCCATGCGGCCACTGCCGCCAAGGTATATGAAGTGGAGCTGGATGATGTCAGCAAGGAGATGCGCCGGAATGCCAAAACGGTAAACTTCGGAATTGTTTACGGTATCTCTGCTTTCGGACTTTCTGAAAGGCTAAGCATTCCCCGTCAGGATGCCGCTTTCATCATCGAACAATATTTCAGGAAGTATCCCGGTGTTAAAAAATACATGGATCAGAACATTGCTTATGCCCGGGAACACGGATATGTAAGCACCATGCTCGGTCGCCGCCGTTATATACGTGACATCAACAGCTCAAACGGTGTGGTTCGCGGTTATGCGGAGCGAAATGCCATCAATGCACCGGTGCAGGGAACCGCTGCAGACATGATCAAAATCGCCATGATCCGGATCCATGAGGCGATGCAAAAAGCCAACATGAAAAGCAAGATGATCCTCCAGGTTCATGACGAACTTGTTTTTGATGCCCTTACAGAGGAGCTAAATGACCTTAAACCCTTGGTTTTAGAGAACATGAAGGATGCCCTGGATATTCCGGTACCGGTTGTGGTTGAAATGAATACCGGTGCCAATTGGCTGGAGGCCCATTAAGGATGTTGCGCCAACATCTCATGGACATTCCTGTAATGGTGGTATCTGTCCATGATTTCCGTTACATACCGGTAAGGTTCCTGACCCCGCGCGTAACCGTGACGCACAACCGGGTCGAGGTAATATTTTGGGTTGGACTTATTTAAAACATAATAATCCACATTATCCTTCCAAACATTCGGGTTTTTGCCATATTTTACTGCCAGTCTGCGGGCATCAAGAACGTGTCCAAGGCCCACATTATAGGAGGCAAGCACAAACTTAACCCTTTCCTGGTCATCTTTAATTTCGTTTAATATGCTCTTATCCAGCCATTTAAGGTATCTGACGCCTCCGGCGATATGCTCACTGACTCCGGCATCTAAATCCACATTCAGGAATTCGGCAGTTTTGGGCATCAGCTGCATGATTCCATAAGCACCGGCCCAGGAAACAGCACTATGATTGAAGCGCGATTCCTGATAAGACAGCGAAGCAATCAGGCGCCAGTCCCAGCCAATGATCCCTGCATAACGCTTAAAATATTCATCGAAGGCAGATATATTACCTCCGCCGAGTGAATGCAGGTCACTTTTTGCCCTGTATACACTTCGCGGATTGTTGTAATATTTATTGTAAAGGATGGCAAAATGACGCGTCTTCTTAAATTCACTGAGCCATTCATTGATTGCTCCGGCAAGCAGTTCGGCTCCCGGACTTACCGCCCAGGCAAGGTTCTGATGAAAGCCAAGGGGTGTTTCTACGTCAATGTCAGCATAATACATCTGGTTCAAACGAGCCAGCGCTTCATCACCAACCGCATAGTCAATTTTTCCTTTGGCCACTTGCTCGAAAAGCTCTTCGTCATGTAGCGTTGTCTGAACAATGTGAATGGTATCACCAATCTCTTCAATAAGATGGTTCAGCCGTCTGACAAAAACCGGATTATCCGGAACATAAACAGTTTTCCCGGCAAGATCCAACTGCTCTCGGATCAGATGACGTTCCAGTTCCCTCCTTGTCATCTGACGCCATGAAGCTGGTTTCCGTTGCACAAGCATCATTCTCGAACGGGAATGTGGATCGGTAAACAGAACCTGTTGTCTTGCAGAAGCACTAATCCATAGACTTTGTGCAACAACGTCGCATCCATTTTCAGCAAAAATACAGTCAATGTTATCCTGAATGTTATTGGAAACAGACACTTCAAGCTCCACATCTATGTGCGATGCGAACAAACGAAGCAACTCAAGGTGAAACCCCATGGGCTCCCCCCTATAAATAAAATAGCTTGTTGAATT
>SKTA01000148.1 GCA_007122745.1 Bacteroidales bacterium | reverse complement strand
CCTTTTCAGCAACAAAAAACTTATTGACACCTTCTTTTGCCATTTTGCGCGGCCTGCTGTTAAATAACATGATCATCGCTTCGGCAGCAGCTGTTGCTTCATCCAGCAATGAAGCATTCGCAATCTCCAGTCCCGTCAGATCAGTAACAACGGTCTGAAAATTCAGGAGTGCCTCAAGACGTCCTTGTGAAATTTCAGCCTGGTAAGGAGTATATGATGTATACCACCCCGGGTTTTCAAGGATATTACGCTGTATCACCCCCGGCATAATGGTATTGTAATATCCCATACCAATAAAGGAACGATACAGTTTGTTTTTTGCCCCCAAATCTTTCAGGTGTGTGATGTATTCATATTCATTGAGCCCAAAAGGAAGATCCATATCCTTTTTCAGGCGTATGCTTGGTGGAATGGTTTGATCGATCAGTTTATCAGAAGATTCAACAGCGATTGCTTTCAGCATAAGCGCTTCATCATCCTTTCGGATGCCATTGTGACGTTCAATAAAGTTGTTCGTTATCATTGATATAGTAGTTTTAGTTTTTTAACCCAAAGAATGCAAAAACATTACGCATATGATCTTGTCCGGATATCAATATTATGTAAAATGTATAACTGTTTTTTGCCATTTTTGTTTGATGCCTGAAAGCAATTTTTCAACAAATTGAATCAGGTATTTATTTCACTTTTGGCGACTTCTCTGCCTGCACGAAGTGCCTCCAGGTTAGTGGCCACAACATCCTCTCCTTTTCGGCCGAAAATCATCCGGATCGCATTTTCAAGCTTTTCAAAAGGGATATCTAAAAATGGACTGGCGGCTCCCAGGATTACCATATTCGCCGCTTTCTTATTGCCTATCTCACCGGCAATCTCTCCTGCATTCAAGGCAACGTGACGCGGTAGTTTTTCAATTTCAGCCATTACCGCATCTTCTTGTGGATAGTTGGGGATATTTACAAACGGCTCCGTATTTGTAATCAGCCACCCTTCCGGCCCAAGATAAGGCAGATAACGCAATGATTCCATTGGCTCTACAGAAATAATCATGTCAGCCTTGCCCTGAGGAATAAGATCAGAAGCGATTTCATTTGAAGAAAGGCGCAAATGCGACTGAACATCGCCACCCCGTTGGCTCATGCCATGCACTTCAGCCTGTTTGAGATAGAGGTTCGATTCCACAGCGGCATAGCCGATGATGGCAGCAATAGACAAAATCCCTTGTCCGCCTACTCCTGCTAATATAATGTCGTTTTTCATAATTTTATTGATGTTGGAAGTTGGAGGTTAGACGTTAGATTTTTTTTCTTCTTTAGACTTGAATTTCTTGCGCATGCGTTTGTTAAGGGTTTGGATGCATTCCCTTCTGGGGATGATCACCGAAACACCTTCATAGGCAAGCTCTTCCTTCATCACCTTAATATTTTCCTCGTGATTCTTGCGCAAGGGTTTGATCACACGGATGTGCTCTTCTTCCACACCAATGCCTTTGCATATATCATCGATCCGGCCATATGCGGACGAAGGCTGACCACCTGTCATGCCTGTAGTTGCGTTATCCAGAATAATCACGGTAATGTTCGTCTTTTCATTGACGGCGTCGAGCAGGCCTGTCATGCCGGAATGGGTGAAAGTACTGTCGCCAATCACTGCCACGGAAGGCTTCATACCGGCATCGGCTGCTCCTTTGGCCATGGTGATCGATGCACCCATATCCACACAGGTATTGATGGATTCAAAAGGAGGCAAAGCACTTAAGGTGTAGCATCCAATATCAGAGAACACACGCCCTTTGCCATATTCAGCGATGGCTTCATTGAGTCCAAGGAAGCTGTCGATGTGCGAGCAGCCTTTACATAATGATGGCGGACGTTTTGCAACAAGTGCGGGTATCTCTGCCAACTCCTCCTGCGGGAACCCAATTGCCTTCCCCACAATGTTCGGGTTCAGCTCACCGGCGCGCGGAAGTGTGCCATCCAAACGCCCATTGATCTCCTTCCCCTGGTTCATGAACCCTTTCATCATCTCCTCCACAACCGGATATCCTTCTTCCAGAACCAGAATGCGATAGCACTGATCATAAAGCTTCTCAATAATTTTATGTGGAAGCGGGTATTGGGATATCTTAACCACCGGAAAGGGGATCTTTCTGTCAGGATAATTTTCCAGGAGATAGTTATAGGCCAAACCGCAAGCGATAATACCCATCGACTTATCCTCTCCCTCCGTGTGCGTGTTCCACCCAGACTTTTCAGACTCATTCTGGAAAGCATCCTGCTGGTCAAGCAACCTTTGATATTGCTTTCTGGCAATGGCGGGCAGCAGTACAAACTGACGGAGATTTTCCGGGAGCTTAAACTGGTTTTGCGGACGACTGTCCTTGCGAACAACACCGGCCCTGGAGTGTGCAAGTCGTGTGGTGATGCGCAGCATGACCGGCACCTTGTACTTCTCAGAAAGATCAAATCCCTCGTGAACCATATCATAAGCCTCCTGCTGGTTGGATGGTTCCAGAATAGGTATCATGGCAAACTTGCCATATACACGTGAGTCCTGTTCGTTCTGCGAAGAGTGCATGGAAGGGTCATCTGCCACAACGAAGATGATGCCTCCATTCGCACCTGTAATGGATGCATTCAGGAACACATCGGCGGCCACATTCAAACCAACGTGCTTCATCGCTGTCATGCTCCGTTTACCGGCATAAGACATACCGAGAGCTGCCTCGGCGGCAGTCTTCTCGTTGGCAGACCAGCTGGCAACCACGCCTTTCTCTT
>SKTA01000228.1 GCA_007122745.1 Bacteroidales bacterium | reverse complement strand
CTATGAGCAATGCACCCTCCTCAATCTTGTCATAAAGCAGGGTTTCCAGGTCCGCTTCCAGTTCCATAATCGGAGCCTGAACCAATTGTTCCCCCTCTTTCGGACTGCGAAGTCCGGTTTCAGGGTCATCAAAAAGAAACAAATTCACCCCTGCAATGCCTGCCATGATAATGATAAAAGCCAGGAGCAGGGTAATTGTGTCGAGATAGGTTAATTGCCACCCTCTGTTGTTGTGATCTGCATCAATATCGGGTATCACATTAAACTGACGCCTGGGTTGTATTTGTTCCGAAAAGTTCTTTGCCATGTATTGGTTTTACTCTGTGGATGCCGTCAGATAATCTTTGATGTACATTGCCGGTTTGTCCTGCATGATATATAGGATCCCTCCAAGAATCATTTGCTCTCGCTGTGCCTCTTTACCCGCAGCATTTTTGATCTTTTTTTCCATTGGATAGAAAAAAAGCTGAGCCAGCATAAGACCGTATAGGGTAGTCATCAGTGCTACACCCAGTCCCACACCCAATTGCGAGGTATCCTGAAAGTTTTGCAGCATGACAATCAGGCCGAGCAGTGTTCCAAACATTCCAAAAGCCGGGGATGCATTTCCCATTGTAGCATATAGCTGGCTTTCCCGGATTTTTTTTTGGTAATTGGATGCAATACGCGTTTCGGCCAGGGTTTTAAGTTCCTCCATGTTATAGTTAGTAGCTATTAGCGTAAAAACATAACCTTCAAATCTGTCCCCGAGATCATTGCTTAGGCTTGTAGCTGCAGCAAGCTTATTTTTTCTTATTTCCCTTTGCCATCCAATTATATTTGTGATCTCTTTTTCAAATTCTGTTTTATCCATTTTATTATGAGAAAAAAGCATGGATAGTTTCGAGAGTGCACGCCAGACCTCGTGTGTGGGGTAAGCAACAAGAATATGTAACAAAACACCACCAATAATTATGGTTAGACTTGGAATGTTCAATACGTTTATAAAAGTTGGCGCACCAAACAGGCGCAAGGAGCTTGTTGCAGCAAAACTGCCAAACAACAGAAGCGCGAGGGCGGGGATTAAATACAGAAAGGTGGTAGTTGAGAACTTCATTATATTACCGTTATGTTGTATTGCTTTTTATGGAGTTATGACTTACGGTTTTTGGCATTCAAACTAAGACCTAGTCTAATCCTTCAGGTATTCCCGGCAGATTTGTGTCCAGTGCTTCCGGGTCCAGTTGGTAGGCCTGCTCCCAAAAAGTCCGGGCCTCATCATGTCTGCCAAGCATGTAAAGTATGGATCCCTTATGGGCCAGGCCATCTGCCGTTTGCAGGATGGCTAGCGACAGGTTTATCTGATAAAGCGCATTGTTGAATAACCCCTGTTCCATTGCAATTTGCGCCATTAAAATGTATTCCAGTGCTCTGTTTGTACGTTCATGGTAGGCGGCCCATAGTGTTTCTTCGTCATAGGTATACACAATCTCTTCTTCGGGCAGGGGTTGTTCCTCTTCTACTCCCTCAGGAGTTGCTTCTGATACTTCATCCTGAATGTCTGTTTCAAGTTCATTCAACCTTCGCTGGCCCGAACAGGAATAAAAGCCCATCGCAACGAAAAGGGCTGTCAAAACCAACATTGTACGCATTCGCATATTGATTACCTCTCTATTCATTAACACTGGTTTTTTTGCGAACATCTCTGGTTTCTTTAACAGCGCTTAAAATAACCCTTCTGGCTTTTTCAGCCTGTTCTTCAGTGGCATCACCCTCTTCAATCATTTCTTCAATCATCAATTGTTCCCGATTTGGTCTCATGTTCAGAAGGTCTTTCTTAAATGAGAACGGGGCATCTTTAAGGGCCAGGGCAATGGTTCTGCTGTCGATGCCGAGCATCGCTTCTTTCAGGATCTCTTCATCCATCAAAAGCAGGCGCTCCCAGGTGGTAATCTGCTTGCTGATGGTATGATACAATTCGGGATCCAGTTCAGCCAGCATCAACAAATAGTTCTCCTGCTTATTAAGGGGCATCTCTTCGATCGTATGCATGATCTTGTTAATGTCGCGCTTTGTGAATGACGACAATGACTGCATTGAGAAATATTTTTCGAACAGTTTGCCTGCTGATTCGCGCAGCGTTTCATAGTTGATGGTATCAGTCTTGGTGATCAGTTCCATAATCACACGCGTACGCTCATCTCCCAGATGCTCCAGCAACCATGCCGTCCGTTTTGGTGGCAGTTGCCGTATCAGGAGCGCCAGGTCTTTATTCGGTGTTTCGTGGGCAATCCTTAAAAGTTGATCATCATCGATGAATTGAATAAACTCATACTCTTTCACCCCAGCCGCCGTTCCGTCGCGCAGCGATTGTCTCACCTCCTTGGAGATGTCACGGAAGTCTTCATAGGTCTCATATTTTTCCCTGGATGCAGGGTCCTCAGAAGCATCCAGAAGTCTGTCATAAACGTCTTTTGACATATACTTTTCTATCAACAGCATAAACCGGGCGTCAACGTTGTTTATGAGTTGTGCCGACTTTAGCGAGCCCTTTTCTTCGTCCAGCTTGATCCATCTTTCCATGAGGCTGGCAACCTCAATGGGGCGTTCCATGAAAAGGCCCATAAGATAGGTTCGGTGGTCCGGTTCGGGACGGGGCTCTGCTTCCATCAACCTGTCGGGCATAACCACCGTCCTGTCGCCACCCCCTTCCTGTGATACGCGAATATCATGTCTGCTTAATCCTCCCTCCATAATCGCCCTTGAAGGTTTTCTTGAAGCATGCCAGATTAAAACGATCAAT
>SKTA01000212.1 GCA_007122745.1 Bacteroidales bacterium | reverse complement strand
TTTGTTGTTTGGTGTTTGGTGTTTGGTGTTTGGTGTTTGTTGTTTGTTGTTTGTTGTTTGTTGTTTGGTGTTTGTTGTTTGGTGTTTGTTGTTCGGGGATGACTGCTTACTGCCTACCGCTTACTTTTTCCTTGTTTGGGGTTCAGCGTTCAGGTTTGCTTGCTATGGGTTGTTTTCAAACACTGCATTTAAAAAATCTGCTGCCAGCTTTTTGTAATCCCTGTTTTTGATGATCCACTCACGACCGTTAGCGCCCATTGCTGCTCTTTGTGCCGGAGGCAGGGATTTCATTTTCAGGATGGCACGGGCTAACTCTTTGGAGGTAATGCACCAGTTTTTCTCTGAATCCTGATTTATGAAACAAGCAGTTCTTTTAAAAGATTTACCTGATGATTAAACTTTTCAGGATTGCTTTCTTTAAGTTTTTGAATATTAAGTAATTTCCATTTTACCCCAGGAAACTGGCGCCATTCTATTGCTCTGCCCACTAAATGCCCCTCAGAAAAAGCAATAATCATCTCTTTGTCATCAACACTTAAGCGGTGGTTTACCTGCTTTAATAAGCTGTACCTTGCACTTTCAAACATTTCATACGAAAAAGCCTCCCCAGCCATTCCTTTAAACTGATTATCAAGTGCCGATCGCTGATCATTAAATATTGGATTCAGGATTTCGTGCAAAGGCCGGTTGGCGTTTAACATACAAAACAAAAAGCCTTTCATAATATCGTCGGTCAAGCCTTTGCTGCTGAGCATCATTCGCACATCAAACAGGTCGCGAGGATGCTGGCGATCAAGTGCAGCGACAATCTTTCCGCCAAAAAGCTGTGATTCCGGCACGATATTCATTTCAAGATAGCAATCAAAAAACTGTTGTGCTGATTCACACATGATACGCACTTCCGGTTGATCAATAATACCCCTGATAACCGTATTCACTTCAACCTTCACCAAAGATGAGCCCGATGAACAAAAAAGCTTGTATTCAGCATCGGCATAAACAGGATTTTCAATTCGTAAACCGGGAATCATCCTGACAAGATTTCCCGACAAGCCTTTTAACAACTCCCGAATCTTTTTTAAATCAGACTGTCTGTTTTTAAAAGGTAAAAAGGTAAGGTCAATGTCAACCGATAGCCTGGGCATATTATGATGGAACAAGTTGATAGCCGTACCGCCATGCAGCGCAAATTCAGGAATTCTGGCAATTGCCGGCAGTAGCCTTAGCAACAGTTTAACTTGTTCGAAATACTTTGGATCAATCATACAATGCTTTCAGGAACGGTGATCTGGTATTTTGCGACGTACCGGCCGGCTTTTACGATGCTTCTTTTGCCAGATCCAAGATGAATTGTATCTGTTTGGATGTGTTTAAACCAAGCGTGACCGGTTTTTTCGGCCAGGTAGAGAAACAACCTTTTCGCCTTAACTGAATTACAATTCTCAAGAAGTGTTTGCACTTGCTGAGGCATCAAGGTTGTAAGGCCTTCCATAATTAGCATGGCTTCGCTAAGATCGAATTTTTGTGGCGCCATTTCCAGACATTCCAGCATAGCCCTTGCAGTGTTGGAGATTGTTATCGCAAAATCATTAACCCGAAAGGATGTAAGGCCAATGCTCGCCGGCAGGAAGTTGGTTCTTATCACCAAAGGCGGAATGAACTCTTTGTTGTTTAAGAACCATCCCGGGAGTGAGGAACCTGTTTGGGTAAACACAACAGTTTTTGTTTCCTGCATCTCAACAAAATGCGCAAAGCCTTGCAAGATTATGGATGACCGGCCTCCAATGTGTATGTTTTTTCCTGCCTGGCTTTGCAGTGCATACAATGCGCCATAAATATCAACGCTGTCGCCTGTGCGTTTGAATGCACCCCTGCCCACAGGTTCCAACCACCGGCTTTTAAGATAGCGTTGCTGCAAGTCGTACGAATAGCCCTGCATTTCGAGCCATTTTGCCAACAACACCGTTCCTTTGGGTGTTTTCTGTAATAGTTGGTTTATTTTTGTTTCTGTACTTGTACTCATTGTACAAAAGTAATGATAAAATTAAACTTCACAATCACACTATCCAAATTCATATTTGTTGTTTGTTGTTTGTTGTTTGTTGTTTGGTGTTTGGTGTTTGTTGTTTGGTGTTTGTTGTTTGGTGTTTGTTGTTTGTTGTTTTTTGTTCGGGGATGACTGCCTACTGCCTACTGACAACTTTTTCCTTGTTTGGGGTTCAGCGTTCAGGTTTGCTTGCTATGGGCTGTTTTCAAACACTGCATTTAAAAAATCTGCTGCCAGTTTTTTGTAATCCCTGTTTTTGATGATCCATTCGCGGCCATTGGCGCCCATTTGTGCTCTTTGTGCTGGAGGCAGGGATTTCATTTTCAGGATTGCTTTGGCAAGCTCTTCGGGTGATTCGGCGGCGCAACTGATGCCGGCGCCGCTTTCTTCCACGATATTGCCAGGTGCTTCTATGGCAGAGATGATGGGTTTGCCGGCCAACATAAAGTCGTTGAGTTTGGTGGGGCTCATGCCAAAACGATAAAGTGGGCTTTGGCATGGAGGTAGGCATAATTATAATGTGGGTTAATGTAAACAGCCTCCCCATTTTTTTAAAAAGTCATCAACTGAATGTGTTTTGACATCAGGCTTTGCAGTTGATCTGAAAACTACAAAAACATCACCGATGTTGTTTGCATACCTGTTGAGTTCTGGAATTTTTAGAACACCTCCTTGTGCCTGACAGTTGTTTCAAATTTATATGCTTCCATTTAATGTCTGATTTCGCTTCGCTGTCAATTGCGCTTCGCGCGT
>SKTA01000146.1 GCA_007122745.1 Bacteroidales bacterium | reverse complement strand
CTGTGTGCATATTTCCGAAACTTCGATATGTTCCCTTTTAAGACCCGCATCGGTCAGTTGTTTAACGTTGGCAGTCCACTGGTCGAAGATATATTTTCCTTCGTTTTTGGCAGGTTTTATTACATCTTTAACTAAGCCCAGTGATATCCTGGCTTCCCTGTAAACATCTTCACCCACTTCATAACAACACGGCCCGTTTGCGGGCCCCAATCCGGCGTAAATGTCGTCAGCCCGGGATCCGTAATTTTGTATCATTTTTGACACCGCTTCCATGACGATCTTTTTTAACGTACCCCTCCAACCGGCGTGCAGCGATCCAATCACTTTCTGAACCGGGTCGTAAAGCAAAATCGGAACACAATCGGCAACCTGAACGGCAAGACAGATGTTTTTTACATTACTCACCATACCGTCGAAGTTACCGAGTGCCGAATCTTTTTCCATAGCTCCTTTTCCTCTTTGTGCATCACTTACAATGGCCACATTGGCACTGTGGCACTGATTGGCAAAGGTGAACTTTATCAGATCAATTCCAATTGCCTCCGACAAAAAGCGCCGGTTTTGCAACACGCGAAAATTATCATCACCCACGTGAAAACCGATGTTCAGCGAAGAGAAATGACCGTTGCTGATGCCACCTTGCCGGGTTGAAACAAAATGACTGATGTTGTCAAATTGGGAAAACAGTTTGAAATGAAAGGTCGCAATGCCCTCTTTTTCTAGTTGCTCCATGTTGTCTGGTTTTCTTTTTTTCAAATATACGAGTCAAATTTTGATTGTCAATCAATTGGACATAAAAAAAACTGGTACCCTTTAAATGTTTCATTAATCGGTACGAAAAAGATCTGAAGCAATACCATCTGCAAACAGTTTGCCACGATCGGAAAGGATCAGATGTCCCTCCTTTTTGATAAGCATCCCATTCCGGATATGCTTTTCAGCCTGATGTTCCAGTTTTTTATCAAAGTGCTCGCCCCATTTTTCTTTAATATACTTCAGGTTACAGCCCCACATCGTGCGTAACGAGGTCATCACATATTCATCAAACTGTTGCGTTTCCGACAACAGTTCTGTTTCCTGCGGAAGAATGCCATCATTTATGGATCGGATGTAGGCTGTGGTGTTGGAAACATTCCAGCTTCTTTTCCCGGGCAGGTGACTGTGTGCTGAAGGACCCAGACCGAGGTAGCTCGCGCCGGTCCAGTAAAGCAAATTATGCCGGCTGAAATAACCGGGACGGGCAAAGTTGGATATTTCATAATGAAGGTATCCATGCTGTTGTAAAACCTGTAGCATCAGCTCAAATTGTCTTGCAGATTGCTCCTCATCAACGGGTGAGGCTTTCCCTTTCCGGATCATGTATTCCAGTGGTGTTTTGGGCTCAACAGTTAGTGCATAGCTTGAAACATGTGGTATGTCAAACTCCACAACACGTTCCAGGTTCTTCTGCCAGAGCAGATCACTAAGTCTCGGAGTACCGTAAATCAGGTCAATGGTTATGTTGTCAAATCCCGCTTTTTTACTGTTTACAATGCTTTCCAGGGCCTGTTCTGGCGAATGGATGCGGTTCATGTATCGAAGATCGCTCTTGTGAAAGCTTTGGGTTCCGATGCTTACCCTGTTTACTCCAATTGCCTTGTATTCTTTGAGCATATTCAGGTTCAGGTCATCAGGATTGGTCTCAACGGTAATTTCTGCGTCGCGCGTTATGTTGAAGTACCTGGAAACCTTGTTAAGAATGGCATCCAAAGACTTTGTGGTCAACACGGATGGGGTCCCGCCACCGACGTAAACACTTTCGATTACCGGCTTTTCTGACCCGCTTGGTTCTTTAAAAAAGTGTTCACGCATCTCAACTTCCTTCAGCAAGGCGGTTAAAAAGGGGTTTATGTTTCTTTGAGAAACGGAAAAGTGGAAATTGCAGTAATGGCAAGCCTGCCGGCAGAATGGGATATGTATATAGATTCCTGACATTTTGTTTTTTTGTGATGATTATGATGATATGGGCTTGTTTGCACGCGGATGGTAGGTGATCAGGTTGTCACGCAGGTATTCTTTGCTTAGATGGGTGTATATTTCTGTTGTTGTGATGGATTCATGGCCGAGCATATCCTGCACGGCTCTCAGGTCTGCGCCATTTTCCACAAGGTGCGTGGCAAAGCTGTGTCGTAAGGTGTGCGGACTGGCTGTTTTCTTTATACCTGCCGCCTGGCAGAGGTCTTTGATGATAAGAAACACCATGACACGGCTTAAGCTTTTTCCCCGGCGGCTCAAAAACAGGTGGTCTTCATATCCACGGGCGATATTGATGGTGTTTCGGATGCTACTAAGGTAAAGATCTATCTGCTTCAGTGCTTCCCTTCCGACGGGTACCAACCTTTGTTTATTTCCTTTTCCCGTTACCTTAATGAATTCATCAGAAAAATAAACTTCTGAAACTTTAATATTGACAAGTTCAGAAACCCGGAGTCCGCAACCGTATAAAGTTTCTACCATGGCACGGTTGCGTTGCCCCTCCGCAGTACTCATGTCGATCGCGTTGATGAGGGCATCCACTTCGTGAATAGCCAACACTTCCGGCAGCTTTCTGCCTATACGCGGCGTTTCCAGATTGGAAGCCGGATTGGTTTGAATGGCGTTTTCAATCAAAAGATACTTAAAAAAAGCTTTGATGCCAGATATGATTCTGGCCTGTGTGCGCGCACCTACACCCATTGCATGGATCTCATGAACGAAAATCAGAAGATCCTTGTGCGTGAGCCTGTCGGGAGCAATATGATTGGATTCACCTGAGAAATAGGAAGCAAGCTTGT
>SKTA01000136.1 GCA_007122745.1 Bacteroidales bacterium | reverse complement strand
TCGCGGGCATGCATTTCTAATCGTGGGTCAAGGGAAACCACGGAGTGGTTTAATGTGAATAGCCCCGCACGTGCGGGGTGAATTGCCGCACAAACCCGAAAACCCTGAAAGGGTTTAATAGCGTATTGAACATAAATCTATTTAACGATGATCATTTTTGCTGATATTGAACCCTTTTCAGAGTTCTCAAATGGACTGCGACCGTTAACCCGGCATTTCATATCCCGCACGTGCGGGACTATTCACGTTGTACCCCTATCGGGGTACTCTGTCGGCCAAGATTTTTACCACCCTTGTTTTTCATTTATTAAAGAACAATAAACCAATGTTTTACGCAAACTGTCATTTGCGCTTCGCTGTCATTTGCGCTTCGCGCGTCATTGCGCTTCGCACGGTTGTTTGTGCTGTTAGTTAGCGGATTACGTTATTGGAAAAGCCTTGTACATCTTGAGAAACTGCAGGCACTCTTGCTTTAACTTGTTGCACACAAAAGATTTTTGCGTTTCATCAACCAATTCTCCAATGCCATCAAGTAGTTTTTTTGTGTTCATCTTTGCTATCCTTTCAATACAAGCGTCCAGGTACTCCTCAAAAGACATCTGCATTCGCAATTCTACAATCTGTTTGTTCACAGGGGTTTGGCCTTTCATATAAAAATATACGTCAAACACATCACGACTTGTAAACACTTTTCTGTCAAGCAACGCGCACAGCTTGTGGGCAAACATGTCTTGTTTTGCCATCACCATCATCGGTATGCCCA
The DNA here is from genome assembly GCA_007122745.1 of Bacteroidales bacterium. Classification (GTDB taxonomy): domain Bacteria; phylum Bacteroidota; class Bacteroidia; order Bacteroidales; family UBA7960; genus PUPG01. The sequence goes on along the minus strand of SKTA01000136.1, from coordinate 2,058 downwards.
GGTAGTTCTTGATCTCATATTTGTCCGGAAACTCCCGGTTTGATATTTCCACCTTCAGGTTGCGGGTTCCTGCCCCATAATCAAGGACGCACAGCAAACCAAAGTGTTTTTCAGCTTCGTCTTTGATTCGCCCGTGTTGTAAGAGAATTTTCCTGGTTTTTTCAAAAACGACTTTGCTCTTTTCCTTAGAAAGGAGGTTGAAATCCAGATCCACAGAGAAACGCGGCAAACCGTAAAAAAGCATGTGTGCCGTTCCGCCTTTAAAACCCAAAGCAGTGGCCAGCTCTATGTCGGTGTAGATATCTTTAAGCAATGAAACCAGCAAAAACTTATGTCTGTTGATATCAAGCATTTGAAATTATGTTAAGGGCTGATTTTTCGAGGCGGACAGACTGGTACATGCTGAAGAGCTTCATTAGTTCGTCTTTGTTCAATACATTTGTCGCATCCACATGGTATTCTTTATCTAAGTATATTTTGTCTAACAAAGCCCGCTCGGGTGCGGCAATGCTGATCCCCATGTCGTTCATGGCAATTCCGGCCGAGTTGTATAACAGGTTGTCTTTAATTTTTCTGTATTGGATCAGGTGGTTGTCAACTTTGAGTTTTCGTGACAAATAGCTCACAACGGTTATTACCGGGTTGTACTGAAACACGGCACCTGCTTTTTGCAATACATATTCAAGCGATATGTATGATGGTTTATAAATCTTGCAAGCCAATTCTTCGGGCAAATACGTATCTTTTGCATAGATGCCGCGGCGCAGGTTGATTAATTTGTTCGTACGTACATAATAGTTAACGCGCTGTTTCAGTCTTGCCGCATCAGGTTCGCCTGCAATCATGGCAATCTCCTGGAAGGAGAAAACCGTTCTTTTGTCCTTGTAAAGTGTAAGAATGAGGTTGGTGGCCATTTTGTTTGTAACCCAAAGGTTTTAAATGTTTATACATTTGGTTTACAAAAATACAAATATTTATGAAACTTATCATTATGCTTCGCGCGTCATTAGGGCTTCGCCCTGTCATTGGTGGTCTTATGCGCAGCGCAATGAATGTTATGGTTTATACGATTTAATTGTTTCATAAACCGCAGATTCGATTCTCGACACAACATCCTTCCATTTTAAATCGGGGTCAATAATCACGACCGGCCATTCTGAAAGATTTACATCATCAAACCAGATTAAACTTTTAAGAACATGAAGAACATTCCTTTGCTTGTACTTTTTTGTATAGAAGTCAAGCATGTGATGGAGGCCGAATTCGTTAAGTGCGTAATAAACATCAATGAAGTCTTTGGCTCGCTGGCCACTTGTGGAAATTGCATTGAGTTTCATTGCCAGGATGTCCTGAACGGAAATCAATGTGATATTGTCAACACGAAGCGGGTCATGAATATAGGGATAACGATGTGCAATGCAGTCAACTTTTACCTGGTTTATGCTGCCTTTCAGTGTGTTTTCCGCAGCACTAAACACCTCGAAGTCGAAGTCTTGCTGAATTTTTTCAAGCAGTTCTGCTGAGTTGAACCCAACATTTGAAAAAAGGTCAATATCCACTGACTTTCGGTGCCCCAAATAAAGTGACAGTGCGGTACCGCCTACCAGGTAAAAACCGTCAAGATATGCTTTGCTTTGCAATGCAATCAAGAGTTCCAGAGTTGCCGGGTCAACGGTGTTTTTGTGTAGCATTTGAATTTTTCTTTGGGGACATTAAACAGTTTTGAGACAAAATTCAGTGTTTTTTTATCAAGGTAATTCAGCTGGCAAAGTGTGTCAACTATTTGCTGTTCACCGTAAAAATCAATCAGCAATAACACTTCTTTGAGTTGACCAAGGCTGAATACGCGTTCAATGATTAGCCGCTTTGATTTAAAAGCGTCTAATTTTTGGGCATTGACATCCCAGAAATAGGTTGGGTTGATTGATTTGATTATGTCTTTTTGGCGTTTCATCTGGATATAAAGATACAAATTATTCATTACGCTTCGCGCGTCATTTCGGGCTTCGCCCTGTCATTTAAGGCTTCGCCTTGTCATTTAAGGCTTCGCCTTGTCAT
>SKTA01000216.1 GCA_007122745.1 Bacteroidales bacterium | reverse complement strand
GGTTGCTGCTTTTGATCTGCATTTAAACATCATTATTCAAATCAACAAATCAAGGGATGAGTACAAAATTGTTCGCATTGAGGAGTTCAAACCAGAGTCGTTCGTTTTGGATTTCATGATAGTGGATGAAAACAATGAACCTGTAAGCGACATAGCCATTAGTTTCGCGTATTATTCAGAGCATGGCGAGCAGAAAATCACCCGAAAGCGACATGCTGATGAAACAGGGTTTGTGCGAATCAGTCTCTTACCCCATGATGCATTGATTGCCATAAATGCACCCAGGGGTCACACTTTTCCAGACGCCAACAAACGAAGCACTGAAGAATGGGTTGCGTATTTCTCAACAAAACACCTTTTTATTGAAAAACAACCTTCATCATTCCTGCCCTCCTGGATCCGTTTGGGCAGCCAATACCATTTGCCTGTAAATTATTTTCATTTGCTAAGTTCGGGCTTTGATTTCGAAACAATCGGCCAGAGTCGAAAAGTAAGCCCCGGAACAAGCTCATACATTCATTTTGCATATAACATTTTAAACAAGAAGCATTATTCCCTCTATCTGGGATCCGGCATTGAATATAATTTAAATAACATTGAAATTGACACGAAAGAGATTCACCAAAAATTTCATTCATTAACTAATCAGCAATCAGACACTTTTGACCTTTACATTTCCTCAAAAGGGGTTTTTGACTCATACACACATCAATCAGTTGCAATTCCCATATTTTTCACCAACAGGTTTAACCTTCAGAAGTCAAGGTTAAAGGGTATTGACCTCACAACAAAGGTTGCTTATTATTTTTCGAACACAACTTCATTTACCAGTCGCATTCAGCAACAATTGATATTTACTGAAGCAGATCCTGGTTGGACCAATGGTCATAATTCGGAGAATACTCCAGACACGTGGGTAACGGCTGGTGAAACCGTCGTGAGGAGTGAAATTCAACAACCTTTTTTATTATCATTTGACATGCAGGTTGCACTTAATGTTGCAACATATAAAAATCTTTGGCTACAACCGGTAGTGGCATATACCATGCTGCTGTTTGGAGGAAGTCAGGATCATTATGAGCCACTCCAGGATAATGCTCACGCTTATCAACAAAGTCTCGGTTACCAGAGATTCATGATTGGGAATTTAAGTGCGGGCATATCACTTTTATATAATTTTTAACAATGACAGTAAACAGGTTTTTTTCTTTATTTCAAACAGTTTTGCTTTTCCTGGCATGGGCTACGGGTAATGATTGTAATTCAGCTAATTTAGCCGGCATAAAAGAGCCAGACACTTTACAAGTCGTTGGCAAAAATGAAACCGGACCATGGTCGGTGAGTTTTATCAAAAACGAAAATTATCAGCAAGGACCCTTTGAGGGCTTCTTTGATCTGGAAGTATTTATTGATAATGTTTTGACAGACCAGATAACGACAAAACCAGAGTATGTGAATAAAGCCCTGACATACTATCAGGCCAACTTCAGCATCGACAATAAGATGAGTCTGGTTCTGTTAAACCCGTCATTTACCACCTTGCTGGTTAGAAAAAACTCAAATATAACGATACATTCAACTGAAGAAATCATCCTCACATTCATGCCGGGGCAGCAATCCCATTATTCATTGCAACCTTTGGATCCGTTGAGGGAATTAACTGATCATTATTTTTTTTATGTTGAAAACAGCGGAGGCATTGAGAACCTGGGTTTTTTACGAAATCTGCTTGATTCCCTTGCCCATAAGGGCAACCCATTTCTTGTGTACTATTATGGCCCTGCACAACCTTTAATAATAAACAACCCTGACGATATTTCCCGTTTGTACAACATCTTGTTTACTTCCATTACGCAAGCGCCAGATGCACACGAAGAGTTAAGAAGGGTTCAATCGGCATTTCATACACATTTGCCGGATAAACGGGAGGACATAAATTTCCATGTTTATTTTTTCATCAGTGAAATAAGCTATTATCATTTAAATCGTCGCTTTTTAACACCATTGCTTGAGGAAAGGTTTCCTGATAATGGTTTTGGCTCAAGGGAGGTTTATATTTACACAGATTTTGACATAGCCAACAAAAACAAGGGGTATCAATATCACAACATATCTATAAACAAATAACTTATACGCCATGGACAAAACAAGTTTACTGCTGCGCATTTTTTTATTGTTTTTTTTGATAAACATAACGTTACCCTGTCTTGCCAGCGACAGGATTTTAACGCGGCCGCTGAAATATGATAAACCATATCAAAACATGGACGTCAGGTCAGTTTCTGATAGCGAGAGAAGTGACAACATTTGGTATGTAATGGCCATCAATGAGAATGCCATTACTACCACCACTCCTGCCGGTTCAGAGCAAAAAAAGCAACTTCGGTTTGGTGAAAGATATTTTGTAACTGCTGAAGAAGGTCTTTACCTGAGATTAGTAAGGGACGACAGAAGGACAGATTTCCGGATCAGTGACTCAGCCGAAGATATTGGATGGGTTCACAAGAATGATGTTTTACTTTGGCGATCAGCGATGGTAAATCCGGAAACCAACATACAGCTTAAGGGCATGATATTAAACACCACAAAAGCATTGGAAGCACGCATGAGGGATTACAGGAGAATACAAGCCTTTAAAGATCCCGACCTTCGTCATGCTACTGACTATGAAGCAAGGTTGTTCGAAATTTTTTACATTTACCAATATTCCCTTGATGGAGAGAGTGTGCTGTTGGGCAGGGAACCCTTTTTCCGCCAGAAACCGTCAAGTGATGCTGACCAGAGAAGCATAGTAGGTTGGGTTGATCTGAACAGGGTAATGGAATGGGATCACAGGGTGGCTGTTGAGCCAAATTACTCCGCAGATGCTGTTAATGAGCGCCGATCAAAGAATATCAGGACTTCTGTTTTCAGTCCAAATCCAGGAGATTCACCCGGTGAGTGTGCAGAAGGGTTCATGAGAGGCAGGATACCGACAAATTGTGATATAGCATGGAATGACGACATTTTTGATGCAGCTGGTAATTTCGAGCGCAAACAGGGATATTGGCGAAGATTTCCGGTTATTGGCGATTATCATTCCGATATATATAAAATGATGATAATGGGAGAACTCACAGGCGAAACCGGCTATGTGTTAGATGAAGATGCAGACATAGAAGTGAGGAGAAAACTCAATGAAATGATCAACAACATGCGCAACATTAATGTTGTTTTTGCAATTGACGGAACCAACTCCATGCAGCCATATTATCGTTCGGTAATAAATTCTGTCCAAAGAATTGTAGATGTTTTTGAAGCAACAGGGGCAGAACATAAAAACCTCAGGTTTGGATATGTGGTTTACAGGGACTATTTGGAGCGTGACCGACTGATTGAACATCAACAGCTTACTTCTAACTCCGAACATATTATGAGGTTACTGAGGCAGGTAGATGCCCGGGATTACCACGACAGATACACCCACGAGTCAGTTTTTTATGGACTAAGGGAGGCTTTCAGAAGGATATTTACCAGCCCCGATGAAACCAACATCCTTATTCATGTAGGAGATGCCGGAAGCCATGACCGTGAAGACCAGTCATACGTTTCCATGGATGAGATCATTGACCTGCTTACAGAGTATAAGTGCTATTACATTGCCTATCAGGTGCATCATCAAAGTGATCATCCGGCTTACCAGGATTTCTCTAATCAGATAAAAGAGATCATGTCAAGAACAAGTGATCGCCTGTACTATGAATGGATCAGGATACTTGGCAGGGATATCATTGAAAAAAGGCCTGAGCTGGTGCAGATAGACAGGAATATAAGCAGAATAGATAACGGACATCCAATGGTTTTGATAGCCACCCAAAGGGGCGAGGAGCTGGATCTGAATTACCTTGAAGAGGAAATTACGTTAGCCATTGAGTCAATCGATAAATACACAGATAATGTCATAGAAAGAGCAAGGGAGTTGCTTGAACGGGGAGGCGGCATCACCGTGATTGCAGGTAAAGGTGATGGAACCTATACCAGCTCTTTTGCACCCGGAGTGTATAATTTCCTCGTCAGATTGGGTATTGATGAACGTGTTCTGCAAAACTATTACTCAGCCAATGTGCAATTTGTAATGGAAGGATATGGCAACAGGTATCATTCGCAGCTCACCCATCCTCTTTTTACACCTGTTCTTTTATTGGAAAGGAGAGAGTTCTTCGAATTGGGACACAGAGTAGGCAGATTGGTTATCTCATCGGGTTCAACAAGCGACAGACGTGAAATGCTTTATGATGCTTGGATAGGTCTTCTAAATCAACATATTGGCATTCAAAGCGAAAGTTACTGGGCAGAAGTTTCGCTCGAAGAAGCCGCCTCAATGGTATTTGGGGTTCCCATGCGGTCTACAATGCTACAGCAAATACAACTGAAAGACATTCACGACCGCGCAATTTTTCCCGACGATGAATTCCACAGGTATGTAAACCAGATTGAGCATAAAGAAAGAAGGATAAGGGAAATCATAAACAGCGATTATCCATATTCATTCAGATCGAATGACATCATGTATTATTGGATTGACGTTGACATACTTCCCTGATTCAGCTTTTGGCCAAAATACGATGCAGCTCGGGCAAATGTGATTCTGTGGAAGAATACAATTTTTACTGAACGCATAATTTTATCAGCAATTAGTCGGACCGATGCATATATAAAAGAATCAACATGTCAGAACAATTATTTGACTCATTTCAGAAAAAAATACTGAATCAGCTGCTCCTGACAATTCAGAAGTATAATACCAGGTATCAGCCACCTGAAGATATGTTTACAGGTGATGTTGACTATTTTAAATTGTCCCAGGATCTTGCTTTCTTTTACCCCTGGCCTGTTGCATATGAGATTAACAAGCTATTCCGGCCTGAGTTTTCAAGGTATGATGCAAACCGGTTAGACCAGATCATTAAAACTTTTGAACGATTGTTGCAGTTTTTTGCTTATTGCCTTATTGCCGATCTTCACAACCAGATAATAGCCGGAACTGTTGTTGTTTCAGATGGATTCAAAAAAGAGTTCGAAAGGAGGTTCTCCACCATTACCATTGGCAACCTGGTTTGGGTCATCGAATCAATCATAAAAGCATTTAAGAAATCAAAAACTGAACCTTTTTTCTTAGAGATTAACAATTTAGACATAAAGCAGTTTTTTTGTGCCATGGAATGGATCGTTCCTGAACGAAACAACAAAGGTCATTATAAGTTTGATGAAAACCCCGAATCCATTGAGCAAAAATGTCCGGTTTACCAGCAAAAACTGTTTGAACTCATTGCAAACCTTTCTTTCATCACGAAGTACCATTTATTCTCAATCCAGGAAATAAGGGTCAGAAACAGCAGAATAAAGGATCCTGAATTTGTACACAAAACCATGTATATGCATTCTGTGCAAAAAGGCAGACCTTACACCTGGCATTCCCCTGTATTTCTTGAAAATCATTCTGTTATCATTTGCAAAGACATCAAAAACATCAAAGAGGCCTACCTCAACCTTTCTCCAATGATCATTGACACCAACCTTGATCTTAAAGAAATCATACGCAGTGATGATCCAACCAGCATTGCACGCATGAAGAGAGACATTTTTCTTTATTCGCGATACGACGGGAAGCAACGCATAGAATATATTGGAACTACTACCACATATGAGGAGCTCAAAAGTGGCATTGACCTTACTGTTTTGAATTTTTATGATGATCTCATTAATGAACTCAACGACATAACATCTATCATTACCAATAATGGCGCTTATGAAAGTCAGGAATCCATATAAGTTTTTGGATGCTTATACCAGTGATGACATTGACATTTTTTTTGGGCGCCAGAAAGAATGCCGGGAAATCCATTCAAGGTTGAGTTTCAAAAACATCCTTTTGGTTTATGGAGCTTCAGGTTGTGGTAAAACCAGTATCCTGCAATGTGGTCTGGCTTCCGTTTTCAGGGAAGAGTTGCCGGATGGCTCCTTTGCCCTTAACTGGCTGCCAATCACCATAAGAAGAAAAGACAACATCATAGAGAACATTAACAGGGTTTTTGATGAGCATTTAAATGAAAACGAAAGAAAAAACCTCTCCTTAATTGACAAACTCAATAAAATAGCTCTCAAATACCGGAAAGAAGTGTACCTGATCTTTGATCAATTCGAAGAGGTGTTTATTTTTGGTACTGATGCTGAAAAAGCAGCTTTGGTCGATCTGCTTGAAATGACCTATAAACAAACAAGCAATAAGATCATCATCTCAATACGGGAAGAATATCTTGCATCATTAACTTCATTTGAAGCCAGCATTCCTGATTTGTTTGACAACAGGATTCGCATCGAGCGGTTCAATAAAAACTCAGCCAGGCAGCTGATCATTAAACCCTGCCAGGTAGCAAATGTTGCCATTGACGAAGAAGCTGTAACACAAATACTCGAAAAACTGCAACTGCCTTCAGGCATGATTGAGTTGACCTGGTTGCAGGTAATCATGGATAGTTTATTTCGATCAAAAGCGCAGGAGGATAATCATTATGTTCATATATCAAAAGCGGATTCAGCTCAGTTAAACAAGCTCGACGACGTTTTGGGCGATTTCCTGAATGAACAAATCCAACAGGCATCTGACCCGGGATTATACGAAAACATATTAAAGTGTTTGATCTCTGATGAAGGCACCAAACGGCATGTAAGACAAAATGAAATCCGTCAAGGCCTCGTGGAGTTATCCCGGTCTGGAGTCAGCAAGCAGACCACAAATAAAAAAGATGACATATCAGATCAAAAACTTTCCATAATCTTAAATGATTTGGTATCAAAACGCATCCTCAAGGAAAAAGATGATGAAGGTCGTTTTGAGCTAAGACATGATTCGCTGGCGGCATGTATATACAAAAAAGTAACCCTTTATGAAAAAGACCTTTGGGCAAAGAGGAAGTTGATTGAACTATATTACCAGGATTATGAAAAAACCGGGAAAAAGGATAATTTACTTCCCCGGCAAGTATTAAATAGCATCATACCTTATGAGAAGCATTTCATACTCAGCAAAGAGCATCAAACCTACATTCAGAAAAGCAAAGCAGCAGCTCAGGCCAAACGCCGCCATGGCAGGGTAATAGCATTGATTGTCATATCAGTGATTTTTGTTTTACTGAGTTCTGCAGCGGTTTACTCATATATTCAAGCACAAAAAGCATCCAGGGAAAGGGCATTGGCTCAGCAAAATGAAAGGAAGGCCATCGCTGAAAACTATAACTTCAAAGCCAAGGAATTGGTACAAAGGGATCCTACAATGGCTTTAAGACTCGTTGAGTACGCACTGACGTTTGACCCTGACAACAGGAACATAATAAGGAACCTGAACAGAATCTATTATGACAACAACTTTTACACCATCGTTACACGGTTTGAGCACCAGTATTCTTCACTGGAGTTTTCTTCTGACGGAAAATACATGCTGTCAGGATATCAAGACGGCAGCGCAATTTTGTGGGACATCGACGGAAACAAACTTCAGGAACTCCACGGACATAATGGGGTAATCCGGTCGTTGGCATTCTGTCCGGACAGCAAGTACATTCTGACAGGTTCCAATGACCGAACAGCCATATTGTGGGATTTACACGGAAACAAGCTGCAAACATTCACGGGACATAACGGCATTGTTTCTGCAATTGTTTTTTCGCCCGATGGCAAGTATATTGTAAGTGGTTCCAATGACAGGATTGTAAGGCTTTGGGACCGGCAAGGTAATATTATCAGGGAGCTGAGAGGCCAACACGGCGGAATAACATCCCTGGCCGTATCACCCGATGGAAAACACATAATCAGTAGTTCGCGCAGGTTAGTCAGGTTGTGGGATACGGAAGGTAACATATTGCAGGATTATTATGACTTTCAGGACATTTTTATATCTACAGCTTTCTCACCTGACGGAAACTATATATTATCAGGTTCTCTCAATCGAACAGCACGGATATGGGACAGGAACGGAAACTTAGTCCAGCAATTAACCGGACATCAGGAAGGCATTCATGCCGTAAGTTTCTCTCCTGATGGCAAACTAATCCTAACCGGTTCCAGTGATAACAATGTGAAGCTTTGGGATTGGACAGGAAATGTAATTCAGGAGTTTAATGGACATCAGGCTGGAATCACATCAATGGCATTTTTGCCTGGCAGGAAACATATTATAACCGGTTCTAACGACCAAACAGTCAGACGCTGGGAATTGCAGGGAATTATAAAACACGAGCTCACAGGCCACCACTCAGGCATTACATCAGTAGCATTCTCCCCTGATGGCAAATACATGCTAACCGGTTCAAGCGACAGAACAGCAAGGTTATGGGATGTAAATGGAAACTTACTGCAAGACTTTACAATACACCAGGAGGAAGTTTTAGCTGTTGATTTTTCCCCGAACAGCCGTTACATGCTATCAGCCTCCGGAAGTTCTGCAATTGTTTGGGACAGGCATGGAAATATATTGCAAAGAATTATATCAAACGACAGAGTAATCAGATCAGCTGCTTTTTCGCCCGATGGGCAACATTTCATTACTGCCCAATGGGATAAAACAGCAAGACTTTGGGACTTAAATGGAAACCTGACACAGGAGTTTAGTGGTCATAATGCCGGTGTCTCATCAGGTGAGTTCTCACCCGACGGCAATTATTTATTAACCGGCGGAAATGACAGAGTAGCATTTCTTTGGAACCCTAATGGTGACATAATACAAACATTTTCAGGACATCAGGACAACATTACAGCGGTAGACTTTGCACCCGACGGAAAGTATATCGTTACAGGCTCAAGGGATAATACAGCAAGATTATACAACACGAACGGAAATCTTTTGAAAATCTTCGCCGGACATAAGGAACCCGTTTCATCCGTAAGATTTTCTGCCAATGGAAAGTATATTCTAACAGCATCATCCGACAATACTGCAATCCTGTGGGATCGAAACGGAAATATGTTGCAGATCATTACCGGCCATCAAAACGATATCACTTCAGCCACATTTTCTCCTGACAATAAATACATCCTTACCGGATCACTTGACAGAACAGCGAAATTATGGGAAATAAAAATAAACTACCAATTATTTCATCAACTTGATAATTATGAGCAATTATATGTCAAAAACAAAATAGCGTATGATATCTTAACTTTTCAGGAGGTGCTTAAGTTAGAATATGATCAGGATTTGTTACTGGCTGCTGATTATTACCATTATCTGGCTATTTTTGATACAGGCATCCATGACAACGATCACTCCTACGCTGATTATGCAATGCAATTACTGAATAAACTAATACTGAACAATGTCGGAGTTGCCAATTATCACATCAAAACCTTAGAAATCATCTCACTACTTGAAAGACAAGAGGCTTTGAAAAAAAGAAAGAGGCAATTTGACTTGTTAACCAACAGCATAGAACACTTCTCAAATGAGGATAAGCTGGTTATTGCCAACTATTTATATGAAAACATTGACAACCAAATTAGCTTAAAGGAAAAAACAGATTTTTCTTTGCTGGCTCTTAAGTTTTTCGATGCTGCTATCAAAAATACCGGGTGCGTAGATTGTGCCTTGCCTCTGGCAGAAATATCTTTTATGCTCATTCTTAACAAACAGCCCAAACAAGCATTGGATGCAATACTCCTGGCAATTGAAGCAGACCCCGATTTCGACAGATCTTACGCGTACTTACCGTTAATATATATATTAAACAACGATTTTGATAAAGCAAAGAATCTCTACCTGAACCATAAATACAGACCAATACAAAATGTGACATATAAAAGTCTCTTTCTGCAATTAATCAGAGAGATAAAGAATCATGGAATATCGCATCCTGATTTTGAAAACATGATAGAGTTTCTGGAAAATTCATAAAACAAACTGATAAACAATTTTCTTCATTCCAGGCCAATCTGTTACGTTTATTTTTCCTGATAATCATTCTTAGGGCGACGAAATTTGAGGGTTTATGCGTTAGGAATAATTCAGGTTAAATAAGGCCGGGCTTTACGCTGCAATTCCTTGATTTGCCCAGTGCAAAACTGTGGGATTTACACTGCAATCCCTAACGCAGAATTTCTCCGGAACACTCTATAATAATACTCTCTCTCAATTACAATTCCTGCGCAAAGTTACTTCGTCTGCAAATATTTGCCCTGCAAGGTCAAGTCCTTCGGGTTTATTCATTTTTCTGATCTAAAGCTAGCGCTCGATCTTCTCATAGAATTCCAAATCAGAAAAACCGGCAACTGCAATTATAATTGCTTGTAGCAGTTGCCTTGACCCCAAACCTTGCATCAAAATTTCCGGGTGGCCGCACACACACCGCTTATGCAAGGGTGGAAGTGCTTCAGGTGAAAGCAAAGCATAATAAGAAAACCTGCCACAAGAAGAAGCCCCCCCGGAGGTCTGTGGCAACTGCAACCCCAGCATAAATGCTGTGGCTAGTTATCCTGCACGACCTGAGATAATTAGAAAAAAATGATCAAAAACGGTACATGTTCTGAATTAACCCGGCACGGTTTGGTATGCAATGGCATGCACCAGGAAACAACCAAAATTCACCAATCTGCATACCATAACGGCACACATCGAACCAACCATGTGTAGCATATTTTGGCAAATGCCGAAACGATGGGAAACAACCGGACACGGCAACAAAACATTCCCAATCCGCCACACATCGAACCAACCGCGTGTGGCATATTTGGACAAACACCACGCTCGAAAAT
>SKTA01000043.1 GCA_007122745.1 Bacteroidales bacterium | reverse complement strand
TTTCGAAAAGATCCCAAAGAAAGGAGTCCTCTCAAAAGGATGCTTGAATGGAAATCAAGGGTGATGGTTGTTAAACAAGTTGAAGCCGGTAACTTCATTGGCTATGGCAGTTCGTTCCTTGCCAACAAAAAGATGAAGATTGCAATCATTCCCGTGGGTTATGCCAACGGCTTTAGCCGCGCTTTGAGCAATACCGGCAGGGTGCTGATCCGGGGCAGAAGGGTGCCGGTCATAGGTACCGTCACCATGAATACAATGACAGTAAACGTAACTGATATCCCCGGCGTGGAGCGCGGTGATGAGGTGGTGATCATTGGCAAGCAAAAACGGCTAAGTATCAGCATTTCATCTTTCTGCGAGATGAGTGAACAGCTGAATTACCAATTACTGACACGCCTCCCCTCCAATATCCCCAGGCACATTGTGCCGTAAACGGAGAACGGTAAACAGACATTTCCAATCAACTAATTATCAAATCAACAAATCAACCAATGTCTCATGAAAAACATGATCAAAAGTTTTGCCAGCGATAACAATGCGCCTGTGCATGAAAGCGTGATACGTGCCATTGCAGAAGCCAACCAGGGAGATGCCATAGGATATGGAGATGATGTGCATACCCTTAAAGCGGAACAGAAATTCAGGGAACAATTTGGCAAGGACATCGCGGTCTATTTTGTTTGTACGGGAACCGGTGCCAATGTGTCGGCTTTGGATCACATCACGAGGTCATACCATGCGGTGATTTGTTCCAATAAGGCCCATCTGCATCAGGATGAGTGTGGTGCCCCGGAAAAGTACATTGGTTGCAAGTTGTTGCGGTTGCCATCGGAGGATGGCAAAATAAAGCCCGAGCAGATGCGTCCGCTGATGCATTCCCTCGGCTTTCCGCACCATGCCCAGCCCAAAGTGATTTCGATCACGCAGGCTACAGAATTGGGCCGTGTTTATTCAGTTGAAGAGATCAGGGAGATTTCCCGGTTTGCCAATGAATATGACCTCTATTTACACATGGATGGTGCCAGGATTGCCAATGCGGCTGCTAGCCTGAATGTGTCTTTGGAAGAGATGACAAAATTTGCCGGAGTTGATGTTTTATCTTTTGGAGGAACCAAGAACGGGGCAATGGCTGCAGAGGCAGTCGTATTTTTTAATCAGGATCTGGCACAGGAATATGAATATACGCGCAAGCAAAGCATGCAGCTGATTTCTAAAATGCGTTACATCAGTGCCCAGTTCTCAGCACTCTTGTCAAACGACCTTTGGCTGCAAAATGCCCGCCATGCAAACGCCATGGCTGCATTGCTTGCAGACAAAATATCTGACATAAGCGGTGTTGAAATCACCCAAAAGGTTGAAACAAATGCCGTATTTGCAATGCTTTCACCAAAAGCAATAGAAAAGTTAAAACGAAAATATTTTTTCTACATGTGGGATGCCACACGCAATGAGGTGCGCTGGATGACCGCTTTTAATACCACAGAAGAGGATATTGAAAACTTTGTTGATGCCCTGAAGGAAGCACTTTAAAATGTTGAGTTGTTTAGTTGTTGAGTTGTTGAGTTGTTTAGTTGTTTAGTTGTTTAGTTCCCAGTTCTCAGATCCCACCGAGCTTCCAGCTTCTACATCCGGGCTCTGATGAAGCGATCTTTCCCGTGGATATCCTTCTTAATGATTGCCTCAGTAAAACCGGCTGACAATATCACGTCACGGCAATTGGCTGAAAGGTTTTCATTGATCTCCACAAAAAGTAAACCTCCCCTCCTCAACCATTTAGAGGCTTTGCGGGCAATGACCCGGTAAAACAACAATGGGTCACCGTCGGGAACAAACAGGGCTCCGGCAGGCTCATAATCCAAAACTTTCAGAGCCATGCTCTTCTTTTCCAAATTTCTGACGTAAGGGGGATTGCTGACGATGCAATTCAACGTTTCCGGAGGAAAAAGTGAGGTGTCGGAAGATAACACATCTTGATGGAGGAATTGGACCATGGCGCCATGCAGATCGGCATTTCTTTTTGCCATGCTGATGGCATCTTCACTGATCTCAATGGCAAAGACATGACATTTCCTGAAACGGGACGCCAAAGCAATGGCAATGCAACCGCTCCCCGTCCCAATATCAAGAATTTGCAGCGGTATGCCCGTATCATAAACCTTTTCGATCTCTCTGGAAACCAATAATGTCAGCTCTTCCGTTTCCGGTCTTGGTATCAATACAGATCCATCCACATAGATGTCCAGATCGAGAAAATCTGTAACACCTGTTATGTGTTGAACCGGCTCTCCCCTGTTCAGGCGCCGGGCAGCTTTCTTTAAACGAACAATTTCCGATTCAGAAAGGCGGTCGTTTCTGTTCAGTACACGTTTATCGGGTCGCAGACCAAAAAAACGGAAAAATACTTCATCAGCGATCGCTTTCTGTTCATTTTCTTCTTCAACAGAAGCGATTAAAGACTTAAACCATTGATATAAGTCATTAATTTTATTTGACTTTAAATCATTCATTTATGTAACAATCATTTAAAATCGGGATAGAGTAAATATTTTGATCGGATGATCTGGAACGCATCCAGATCTTTCTGCCAGCTGGCACGGATCTCAGCTGCACTGTATCCGGCTGTGATTTGACGTCTGAGTTCACCTGTTCCGGCCAGACGGTCAAAGAAGTTGTTAAAAAAGTTTTCTTTATCAGGAAAATGATGATAAGCATGTAAGATGTAATCCAGATTGATCCGGTTTTTTGTTCTCAATGCTTCCAGGTGAATTGTACTCAGGTCTATTCCGTTACATTTTTTACCCAACTGAGGTGGATTGGGTGCGGCCGATACACTTTGAGGTATAAAGCTATAGTTGAACT
>SKTA01000024.1 GCA_007122745.1 Bacteroidales bacterium | reverse complement strand
GGTAATCCAGACCGAGAAACAGATGATTTTTCCTGGGTGTTCGATACATGGCCGTCATCTGCATTCGGGCTGAACTGGCAATGAAGGAGAGATCATCCAAAAGCAAAATGCCATCGCTGATTCGCACGTCTCCCACAATTCTTCTGGCCGTATCGGCACCAAGCAAAGCCTGTTTGATATTGGTTGTAAGCAGAATGTCTACACCCTCCGGCACCATGTAGGGTCCTGAAAAAGTATCAGGTTCTGTTTCATTATCGACTAAGTCATCATCAATATAATGAGATTCCTCATTGTCAGTTTTGGCCAAATCAACCTGATTCTCCAGATCCTGCTCATCCTCCTCAAGGCCTAAGCCGCTCGTAAGCATCATCAGTTGAATAACATCCGTTGTATTAGATGTGAAATCAAACCTGCCATGCAAAATGGTATCGCCACGAACATAAGACAACAGGTTGTTAAGCTGGCCGCGGAGCTCAAAGTCGGAATTATCAAGGATGATCCGGCTTTCATCGATGCTTAGCCGCTCAGGTTCAAAATCGACTTCAATGGAAGGGATTTCGATGGGATGGTTCAGGAAGGAGGTTTGAATGAGTCCGTCTTCCAGCTCAAGAAATCCGGTAACCAGCCATTGCAAAAAAAAGTCCTCCTTGGATTTGTCGTGAACTACTTCCGCATTCAACAGTGTCCGGTTCATGGTAATCAGTTCATTGCCAATTTTTCCGTATATCCTGTCGCTGTTGTATGACAATAAGACCTCCGGATGACTTGGTTTGCCGGGTATGGGCGACAAGGTAATACTGCCGTTTGGATGGGAAATATCGAGTATCACGGTATCCATTTCCACCATAAGATGGTCAAGACTGAAATTACAAATAATGTCAGGGATGTCAACTCCATTTCGCAGATCTGATGCTTCAAGCATAAAATGCGCGTTGCTGAGCATCACATGTTCCAGGGCAGGATCGCTTGCCTCAAATGAATTGAAATGGATGTCAGCAAAAACAAAGGAGGCATTATGAAACAGTGCAAAAGGATTGGGAAGGGCAAATTCGATTTCCGACCGGTCGGCTTTCAGCCAAAGCGCTTCGTAGGCAATGTCAAGGTCTTGTGCAGAAAGCTTACCCGAAAGCTTCATCTCTTCGATTGTAAGGTTCATGGCTTGTGACAAGGTAAAATCAGACCTTATATTTCCCTGCACACGACCATCAAGGGATGTATCCATCTCTTCCGGCAGGAATGCCTGAAACTCATCAATCGATAGCCTCGCATTCGTGTTCAGATCAAAATGTATATCGCCAAAAAGATGATCCAGTCTCCCCCGCGACCGGATTGATGATTTGGGCGAGTTTGCGCGTGCATTATGGATTTGCAGCACTGAGGTGCCATCAGTCAAAAGATCGGTATACAGTCCAAATTCTCCGTGAATATTATGCAGGGGCAACGGCAGGTACGTATAGGTGAAAGTTCCCTCTTCCACCTTTAATTGCATGTCGAGCACAGGCATGAAAGAACCTTTTGGAAACCCTGATATGTTTCCAGTGGAGCTGACCAGCCCTTCTGCCTCCATCCCTTCGAAAAACCGCTCCATTGATGGGGGTATGAACGACATCACATCACTGATCTGCAACGGCGCAAGCGTCTCATAATTGATATCCATGAGAAATTCACCATTTTTTGTGTCATTCTCAACAAAACCATTGAGGTTAAATGCCATTCCTTCCAGCGACAGGAAAGCCTCTGGAAAATGAAGTATCTGACGGGAAAGAATGATCTCACCGGGAAGCCTGAGTTTTATTTCCGATTCAGGGATGAAAACCTCATTATTCTGTTCAAAAAAAACAGTGCCCTGATCGATTTGGATGTTTGCATCGATCGCATCGGGAAGGATCACTGCAGCAAGGGTAGCATCCAGGTTGCGAAAATTTGTATTGATCCTGAACTTTTTGTCAAGATAACTGATGTTGGCGTTTTTCAGTAAAATGGTGCCCACATCAATCTTATTAATTGTGAATGATGATTCGCTGTCGGGATCTGCTTCACTTTGAAGGGCAAAAATGTCCAGATTTGAATCTCCGTCTTCATCAAAAAAAACATTAACAATGCCATTCTCAAGGATGATTTGAGAAAAGATAAGGTCCTTCTGGCTCCAGAAAGCTTTTACGTTAAAGAAACCACGGAAACGATCCATGTGGAGCAAAGTATCTGATTGTGCACCCTCAATTGGATTCACAAGGGTGAGTCCATTCACCTGAACGCCCAACCGGGGAAATGTGCTGAACAGAGTCAGCTCGACAGAGCCAATTTCCGATTCACAGGTGATCAGCCTTTCCATCTGGCTACGCACAATAGGGGTGAATTTTTCAGGTGTAAAGATGTACCAGGAGAGAATACCTAAAACGGCTGAAACCACCAGGATCCAGGCGGCTACTACAATCAACAGGTACTTAAATACATTTATAAGGGTTTTCGTCATGACATGTTAGTTTCTATTCATTATACAAATGAAAACCAATAAATATCAGCAAGGCAACCTGGGAGCTAATCTTCCGTAACTTTATTGAAAGAGAAATAATTGCCAAAATCATCCTTGTATTTCAGCCTGGTTGCCGTAAGTTCTGTGACCGTATAGTATTTTGGGACTTTACCTCCCATTTCCATAATGTGGATTTGTGTCAGGTCTGCTCTGATCAGCGTCCAGGTGAAAGGTTGTGCTTCATCTTCGCTGATATCATCACTTGTGTCCCAAGTTGCACCTGTTCCATCGCCGTCATATCGATAAAACAAAGTTCCGTCGCGCCATTTCCCAATCAGCAATTCTTCATCAAATGAGATATCATCTTCTGCACAGGATACAAAAAGTGCG
>SKTA01000171.1 GCA_007122745.1 Bacteroidales bacterium | reverse complement strand
AGGGAAACTCTGGAGTATATGTATACGGAACTCATTAAGCTTGAGCAGGATTACCTGAATCTTTTTACTGGAATCACTTCAACTGAGATAATACGATACCGGTTTTTACACACCCCCGGTTTTCAGGATGATGATCAAAAGCTTTTGTTTCGTTTTTCCGGAAAAAACGGTATCTCCGGAACAAATGATGATGCGGGCACTCCCGTTTGGTTGCATTATACCAGGAGCAATACAACGCAGCAGCTGGGAGAGAAGATCAGAGCCAATGCAATGGATAGCCACCTTGCCAAAAAAGGTTTTCATTATCGCATCCCTGAGCATGCTGATCTGAAACTTAAAATCGGGGAAACAACAAGAGCAAGTACCAGAATTCTTGTGAGTCAGTTTGGTATCATCACATATCTCCCTGCAGTAGACATGGAGATCAGTTTTTGTCCAAAAACCGGATCTGTTAAATCAATAGGTATCGAGAAACAACAAAAAGAAAAAGAAGATTAATACAAAAAGACTATGAAATATTTTATCATAACCGGAGCCAGCAAAGGCCTTGGTGAAGGGATTGCACTTGAATTAATTGACGAAAACCATACCCTGTTGTGCATTGCACGAAGTAAAAGTGAGAAGCTTATGCAACTGGCGGCTGGAAAAGGCTGTAAAGTAGTGTTTTTTCCTTATGATCTCTCTGATCATTCAGGCATAAGCAAGCTTATGGATGACATGTTTAAGTATATACAACTGACCGAGGCAGAGGGGATCTATCTGGTGAACAATGCCGGCACCATTCATCCGGTAGGACGTGTAGAGGATTATGATCCTGATGATGTAAAAATACATTTGCATCTTAACCTGCTTGCCCCGATGTTGCTTTCTGCCATCTTTATTAAAAAATCCAAAGGGGTATCTGGCACCAAACGCATTCTCAACATCTCCTCCGGTGCTGCTCAAAACCCATATTACGGATGGGGGTGTTACTGCACCGGGAAAGCAGGTCTGGATATGTTTGGACGCTGCATCTCTGAGGAGCAACAAGGAGAAGCAAATCCTGTTGAAACCATGGGGGTGGCTCCGGGCATTATTGATACCGACATGCAAACCGCCATTCGCAGCACCGATGAACGCGCTTTTATCCACAGGTCAAAATTCGTTGAACTCAAGGAAAGCGGACAGTTGATTGCTCCGGCTGTAGCAGGCAAAAAACTTGCAAAACTGCTGTTGTCTGACGAATTCAAAGACGGAGCAGTTACCGATATCAGAGATACCTACTAAGATGGACAAGTTAGACCTCCACGAATTTGAATCTCAGTTGCATATGCGCAACCTGCAACTGGAAGATTTCGACCAGCTTATTTCTATGCAGAAAATTTGTTTTCCCGGCATGGAGGTCTGGTCGCGGGAAAATATGATCAATCAGCTGAAAAATTTTTCTGAAGGACAAATTGTCATTGTAATTGACGGCCGCCTGGTTGCCTCTTGCGGCAGCCTGATCATCGACTCCGATGATTTTGACATGAACATGTCGTGGGATGAGATATGTGACTGCGGCAACATCGGAACACATAATCATGAGGGAGATACCCTTTACGGGATGGAGATCATGGTACATCCCGAATTCAGAGGGATGAAGCTCGCCACCAGGCTTTACGAAGCACGTAAGCAACTGTGCAGGAAATATAACCTGCGCCGCATTGTGATCGGTGGCAGATTGCCCGGTTACAAAAACCACAAAGATGAACTAAGCATCACCCAGTATGTGGATCGTGTAACCAGCCGCGCAATTTTTGACCCCGTACTCACCCCACAGCTTTCAAACGGTTTTTCGCTAAAAAAGGTCATCAGGCAATACATGGATGACGACAGTGAGTCTGCAGGGTACGCAACTTACCTTGAATGGACAAACTTTGATTTTCAGGAGGAAAAGGAGAAACAGTTTCTGGCAGCAGCCCCGGTCAGAATTTGCGTGGTGCAATACCAGATGCGTCCCATCAAGAGTTTCGAGGAGTTTGCCATACAATGTGAATACTTTGTGGACGTTGCGTCAGGATACAAAAGTGACTTTGTGCAATTCCCTGAAATTTTCACACT
This sequence comes from Bacteroidales bacterium, assembly GCA_007122745.1. Lineage (GTDB taxonomy): Bacteria > Bacteroidota > Bacteroidia > Bacteroidales > UBA7960 > PUPG01. Next base: position 797 of record SKTA01000171.1, on the reverse strand, counting down.
TCAGTTGCTGTCGCTTTTCCCTAAAGAGGAACCGGGCACGGCAGCCAGGAAAATCGGTGAATTTACCGAACAGTATCTGGAGCTTTTCAGTGAACTGGCCATTAAATACAACATCAATATCGTTGCCGGATCCCATTTTACCCCGGAGGGCGACAGTTTGTACAACATCGCATACCTTTTTAAACGGACCGGAGAAATCGGTAAGCAATATAAGCTTCATATTACACCCAATGAAAAAAAATGGTGGGGTGTGCAGCCCGGCAACAGTCTGGAGGTTTTTGATACCGACAAGGGTAAAGTTGCCATCATGATCTGTTATGATATAGAGTTTCCTGAACTTGCCAGAATTGCAGTGGAGCGGGGCGCGCGACTGATCTTTGTGCCATTTTGCACGGATGACAGGCAGGGTTATTTACGGGTCAGGTATTGTGCACAGGCCCGTTGCGTTGAGAATCAAATATTTGTTGCCATTGCAGGAACGGTCGGTAACCTCCCGCAGGTAGATAACATGGATATTCAGTACGCACAATCGGGTATCTTCACCCCATCCGATTTTTCCTTTGCCAGGGATGCCATTGCCGGTGAATGTACACCCAACGTGGAAACAGTGATCATCAACGACATTGATCTTGAGTTGCTAAAGCGCCACCGCAACAGGGGTACCGTAACCAACTGGAACGACAGGCGAACCGACATTTACCGCATTGTATCACTCGATCAGCACCCTCCGGGTGATATTAAAGAGTAAATATTATTTTCGTCTGTTTATATTGGTTCAGTGCGCTGTTAATCAATGT
>SKTA01000050.1 GCA_007122745.1 Bacteroidales bacterium | reverse complement strand
TCAACGCTAAACGCTAAACCATTTTTCACTTTTCACTTATCATTCTTTAGACCGGATTCAAAAAATACAAGACCTCCTTAATAAATGCATCGGGTTGTTCGGCGTGCAGCCAATGGCTGGCAGCATCAAGGGTTCTGACAATCGCCTGGGGAAACATCTTTCTGATTTCGGGTATGTGTGCATCCTGCACATAATCGGAAGCACCACCGCGCAGGAAGAACACCGGAAGGTTGATCGGACCGGTTGAATCAACAGCTCTGAATATCTCCGGCAGGTTATCCCTGACAGCTTCAAGGTTGATGCGCCAGCCCAGGTTTGCCCTGTCTTTCCAGTAAAGATTTTTCTGCAGGAACTGTCGCAGCCTGTCATTGGCAATGATAGATTTCATTGCATCAACGGCCTCCTGCCTGTCATCATAGCGACTCAAGTCAAGCTCCAACAAAGCGCTGATGATGCTTTTATGATTGTCGCCGTGCAAACTGGCCGCCGGACTGATATCTGCAACGATCATCTTCATGACCCGCTCGGGATAGTCCACAGTGAACTGCATCGCCGTTTTGCCTCCCATGGAGTGGCCCAGCAGCGTGATCTTTTCGAACTCCTTTTCTTCAAGGAATTCATAAAGATCATCCACCATCGCTTCATAATTGTGGATGTTGCTATGGCCCGAACGCCCGTGGTTGCGCTGGTCGGGTATAAAAACATGGTAGTTTTCATCGGCAATACGACGGCCAATGCTCACCCAGTTGTCGGACATCCCAAAAAGACCGTGCAAAATGATGAGCGGCTGATGCCCTGGTTTTCCAAATTCGCGGTAAAATAGCTGCATGAGGATCTCCTGATTGTTCTTTTTAACGTCCGTAGATCTTTGTGATCCGGAGTAATTCCTTGACGTGCCCTTCGGTGATCATCTCTTTGGCATAGCGCCACTTCCAATAGCCTGGAGCTTTCCCGGGGAAATTCATTCTGGCTTCTGCTCCCAGCCGCAGAATATCCTGCATGGGAACAATCGCGACATTGGAGACGGTTGACCAGGCGAGACGGATGAAGGACCATGCCGGATCGTTGTCATCAAAACAAAAATAATCGCGCACATTTTGCTTATCCTGCTCCGAGCTGTCGTGATACCAGCCCAGGGTGGTGTTGTTGTCATGTGTGCCTGTGTACACCACGCTGTTTTTGTCGTAGGTGTGGGGGATGAACTCATTTTCCTCTCCCGAATCAAAGGCAAACTGCAGGATTTTCATCCCCGGCATGTTGAACGCTTCACGCATCTCTTCCACATCGGGTGTGATCACACCCAGGTTTTCCGCAATAATGGGCTTTTCTCCAAGCTTTTTATAAACAGCTTTTAACATGGCATAGCCGGGTGCGTCGATCCATTTTCCGTTAATGGCTGTTTTTTCACCATATAGGACAGCCCAGTAGGCTGCAAGTCCGCGAAAGTGGTCAATGCGCAGGATGTCGTACAAAAGGAAGTTGGCCTGAATCCGGTCGATCCACCATTGGAAGTTGTTTTGCTCCAGGTGCTTCCAGTCGTAGATCGGGTTGCCCCAAAGCTGGCCTGTTGCGCTGAAATAGTCGGGTGGCACACCGGCCACGGTGCGGGGTGTCATGGTTTCATCGAAATCGAACAGCTCCGGGTTTGCCCAGGCATCGGCACTGTCGAGAGCCACGTATAGGGGGATATCGCCGATGATCTGTACGTTGTTGACGTTGGCATATGATTTCAGTTCGAGCCATTGGTGATAGAAAATGAATTGCAGGAAGCGATAAAAACCGACCTCTTTTGACAGGTGCCGGCTATAACGTTTTAAGGCATCGGATTCTCGCCTTTTAATCTGAACGCTCCATTCCAGCCAGGGTTTGCCCTCGTGGTGATCTTTTAAGGCCATAAACAAGGCGTAGTCGTCAAGCCACTTTTTATTGCCGGTACAAAAACTCTCAAATTGCTGGTTTAGTTGATCATCCGTGCTATCTAAAAACCGATCATACGCTTTACCAAGAAGGGCATATTTGTAATGAAAAACTTTTCCGTAATCAACCTGATCATCCGGAAAATATTCGTTTTCAGGAAGCTCTTTCCTGTCAAGCAGGGATTCCTTAACCAGTTTTTCCAGGTCAATCAGGAGTGGATTTCCCGCGAAAGCGGAAAAACACTGATAGGGGGAATCACCGTAGCCGGTATGTCCGAGCGGCAGGATTTGCCAGAGCTTCTGGCCGGAAGCCACCAGGAAATCAACGAATGCACGGGCTTCATCACCCATTGTACCAATTCCGTATTTCCCCGGGAGGGATGTAATATGAAGCAAAATTCCACTTTGTCGTTCCATGAAGAAGGTTTAGGTATTAAGATGTTTAGTTGTTTTGTTCGGTGATTTTTTTGATCAGTTTCTCATCGGGGTCGTGGACCACGAAGATCATCATAATTGCAGCGATGGCGAGGGAAATACCCCCGAATACCAGTCCGAAGATCGGTTGTCCGGGTGCCACAATGCTGATAAAGGAACCCAGAATGCTGGCAGCCACGATCTGTGGCACTACGATAAAGATGTTGAAAAGACCCATATAGGTACCCATCTTATGAGACGGCAATGAGCCTGTCAGGATGGCATATGGCATTGCCAGGATGCTGGCCCAGGCGACACCGACACCGAGCATTGAAAGAATGATCCAGCTTGGATTTGGAACCAGAAGCACAGAAAGATATCCTGCAGACCCCATGAGCAAGGCAAATGCATGGGTATACCTGCGGTTCGACCACCTTGCAATGACGGGCAGGAGGAAAGCGATCAAAGCTGCAAAGCCGTTATATACGGCAAAAGACACACCCACCCAGTTTGCCCCGGTATTGTATTCCGTATCGATATGCAACAAGCGTGCACGCACCTCTG
>SKTA01000232.1 GCA_007122745.1 Bacteroidales bacterium | reverse complement strand
TGGTGATGAGTATTTCTTCCATTTCAGTTTTGAGCCTTTTGAGGATGGAAGTTTTCCGAATACTTTTGTTATAGAAAGCAATGGCGGCACGGTCGAAGTAAGTCTGACCGGTGTTTCTGAGCATGTTCCGCCATTTGATTTTGAAGGGTTTGAATCGGGCATTTTCCCACCGCATGGATGGATGATTCACGATGAAGACGGTGACGAGATCAACTGGATGCTTGGATATGGGAATGCAATACCCCCGCATAACGGATTCCACTCGGCCATTTCTTTCTCCTATGTTTGGGGCATCGGCGACCTGACACCTGACAACTGGATGGTTACCCCTAAGATCAGCGTTGAAGAGAACCAGGAGTTCGCTTTCTGGGTTGCCACCGAAGAGTATAACTATCCCTATGAGCATTATAAAATCTACCTGTCAACAACTACGAACCGGCTCGACCAGTTTAACGAGCTGCTGTTGGAGGAAACGCTGCAACCGGCCGATACTGCTTTCTCTGAACGGGTATTTGACTTGCGCCCCTACGAAGGAATGGATGTTTATATTGCATTTCACCATGTGGAAGTTACCGGACAATTTCTCATTAAAATTGATGATGTGGAAATTCGGGATATACCGCTGCCGGCCATGCCATATGCCGTTCCGGAGCCCGGACTGGTTGAACCCGGCACTGAGGTGTTCCTTTATACTGATACGGAAGATGCCGGCATCTATTATACCCTTGACGGGTCGGAACCGGACGTAGAAAGTAATCTTTTTGATGACCCGATTATGATAGAGGACGATATAACCATTAAAGCCATTGCTCACCGTGAAGGACTGTATAGCGAAACAGCTGTTTTTGATTACACTGTGACAACAACCGGTATAACACGAGTACCGTCGCTGCAATTTGATGTTTATCCCAATCCGGTCAGAGATGTACTTCACATTCAAGCACAGACAGAAGAATCGTTTCTTGTTAGGGTTAAAGACACCCGGGGAGGTTTGCTGATCGAGCGTAACATGACAGGATCAGAAATGGACCTGGATGTTTCAGGCCTTACGCCCGGCATCTATTTCATTTATCTGAGTGGTATTGACGGTAACGCACACAAGAGCTTTGTTGTGCATTGACAATGCTTTCGTCAGATAACAGGTATGTCCTTATACCGGATAAAATCCCTGTGGGCTTTTAACATGTTCACGGTAAAGAGCATCAGGTTCTTTGTTTCTGCCAGCATGTTGAAATACAACAAGCTGTTACGCGTTCCGACCTGCTCGGCCTGTATCAGCTTCACCTGCTTTTTCTTTAACTCTTTCAGGTATGCCAGGATATATTGCTGATCATCGATCAGTATTGAGATCCTTTCAAACTCCTTGCGTTCCATCAATTGACGAATCGCGAGCAACAATTCAGTAACCCTGTCGGTAAGCTTGCGAACATCCTCTATCTGAACATCCGTTAGAGGTGGATGATGGTTGTCAAGATGTTCATAGGCCGGCTCAGCCAGGTAATTGATGCAATGGGCGATCTCCCGCAGGTAATCGAGCATCTGAATGTAATAGTGACTGCTGTCTACAGCGTCCTCCTGTAGTTTTCTTACCGTACCATAAGCATCTGCTTTGAGTTCTTTGGCCTGGAGGTTCAGCTCTTTAATTCTTTTCAGACTGCTGCGAAGTGTTCTTCTATCTTCACTGATGATACAATTGTTAATCTCTGCATAAAGCCTGGCAGTATCTGTTAATGATTTCCTGATACTCAGTTCACAATTCTTCAGAATGCTGTCGTTATCCCATTTTTGATTCTCTTTCTCATCGTATTGCGCCCTGCGTCTGGCACGTATCTTATGAAAGTGGTAAGTTTTGATAATGATGGCAAATGCACCCCCAACAGCGATCACAGCCGCAAAAATACCTCCCCAGCTAATGAAAAGAGCGATGATAAATGCAAGTGTAAAAGCTGCAAAGGCGGTAAAGAACCATCCGCCGATCACGGTGATTACGCCGGAAATGCGATAAACAGCACTTTCACGACCCCATGCCCTGTCAGACAAAGAGGTTCCCATGGCAACCATGAAAGTTACATAAGTGGTCGACAAAGGCAGAGTAAGCGAAGTGGCTAAGGCGATCAGACTGCTGGCAACAACAAGGTTCACCGAGGCACGTAACTGATCAAAATAGGGCATGTTCTTTGAGCTTTTTGACTTTTGTTTGTTTTCAGGAGGGATAAAGCTTTTATTCATTTTATTAATGACACCCCGCGGAAGCATCCAGTTAAAAAACTTATTCAACTCAAGTCCCATCCTCAGGATGGTTCGTGCCAACGGGGAGGCAGAGAACCGTTCGTAACCCTCTGTTTGTCTGGCCAGATCAATTTCGGTTTGTGTTACTGAACGGGATTTTTTGGAAAAGATCAGGGTCAGCATCATGATAAAACCGGCGATAAGCAGATAGATTGTTGGCGTTTGAACCGGTTCAAGCAATGATTCCATGGTGTATGTTTCGGGGTTGATTGTTGGATCTGACAAAAAAAGCATGTAAGATTCAAGCCCCGCAAGCGGAACACCGATAAAGTTCACAAGGTCGTTTGAGGCAAAGGCCATGGCAAGGGCAAATGTTCCAATCAGGATGACGATGCGCAAGCTGTTGATCCGGAACAAAGAATACAGAAGCTGGAAAATCACAGTCAGCGAGATAAAGCCCAAAACCAACATCTGCAAAGTATTTTCATTGATCCAGGCTACAATTTCGGGAGTCATGAAGCTTGCACCGCTTGCGCCTTTAAGCAACAGGAAATAAAAGATGGCTGAAACAGATAACCCGCCCCAAATTGCACCCAGGTAAGGTATTCTTCTCTCATATTTAAATGTAAACAGCGTTCGTGCAAATAATTGAACAATTGTTCCCACAGTAAAAGAGATTA
>SKTA01000109.1 GCA_007122745.1 Bacteroidales bacterium | reverse complement strand
ATTATCTCAAAGGACCCCTTAAGTGGAGCTTATTGGGGGCAATAGTACTGGCAATCATGCTGTCGTGGGGCAAGAATTTCATGCCGCTGACCAGCTTTTTCATTGAATACATACCCGGATACAACAAGTTCAGGGCGGTTTCCATGACACTGGTGATTGTGGAGCTTTGCATCCCGATGCTGGCATTTCTCGGGCTCTATAAGTTTTTTCAAAAACCTGAAGGTCTTACAATTAAAAGCAAATCATTGCTAACAGCATTGGGCCTCACATCCGGATTATCGCTGCTTTTCTATCTTTTCCCCTCTTTTTTCTTTTCTTATATGAGTTCGTTTGAAAAGGAAAGTTTAAACGCACTTGCTGCTGATGAGCCAGGTATGGCTGCCCAGATCAGGGAGTTTATTTACAATCTGGAAACAGTTCGGATTGCCATTTTCCGTGCAGATGCCATGCGCAGCTTTCTGTTTGCTGCAGCTGCAGGTTTAGTTACACTACTGTTTGCAAGTAAAAAGATCGGGAAACCGGCTTTTGTTGCCCTGGTTGTGTTGTTGGTCACTTTTGACATGTGGCCGGTTAACCGACGCTATCTGAATGACGATAATTTCGTAAGCAGAAGGGTCGCCGAAAGGCCGTTTGATCTCAGGCAAGCAGACCGTTTCATTTTACAGGATGACGATACTTTCCGTGTCCTGGATCTTTCTGTCAGCACTTTCAATAATTCACACACTTCCTATTTTCACCATTCCATAGGTGGCTATCACGGTGCCAAGCTGCAGCGTTACCAGGAGCTGATCGATTTTCATATTTTGGATGAGATGAACAGGATTGGCAACAACCTGCAACTAACCAGGGATCCATTCCCAGCATGGGAAGTGTTTGCCGGAAACCCGGTCGTGAATATGCTAAACACACGTTATGTGATCTATCACCCACAGGCAGAACCAATCACAAATCCTTTGGCCTCCGGAAACGCATGGTTCGTTCAGAACTATCAGATCGTCGAAGACGCAGACGCGGAGATACAGGCCCTTTCAGATCTGGATTTTTCAAGAACAGCAATTATCGATAAAAGGTTTGCACACCATGTAAATGGTAAATCATTCGGTAATGCATCTGCTGGATCAATCAGCCTGGTTTCATATCGGCCGAATCACCTTACGTATCGTTACAGAAGTGAAAGTGAGCAATTGGCGGTTTTTTCGGAAGTATTCTATCCGGATGGCTGGATTGTCAAAATCGACGGCGAAGAGGCGGAACATTTCAGGGTAAACTATATCCTTCGCGGGATGGTAATTCCTCCCGGGACTTATGAAATCAGCTTTAGTTTTAGGCCTGCTCCCTATTACAGCGGACGGTGGATTGCACTGTTTTTCAGCATCCTGATGGTTGGCGGACTGCTGGCAGTTGCAGGATGGAGCTTTCACAGAAGGTATTTTCGATGAAAACAGTGCTTATAATAACCTACTACTGGCCTCCGGGCGCCGGAGCCGGGGTTTTCAGGTGGTTAAAATTTTGCAAGTACTTGTCGCAGTTTGGCTGGAAACCTGTTGTATACACGCCATCCAATCCTGAGACACCTGTTGTGGATGAGAGTCTGATTGAGGATATTCCGGAAACGGTTGAAGTGATCAAGCGACCCATCCGCGAACCTTACAGCCTTTACAAGCTCCTGACCGGGAAAAAACAGTCAGAAAAGGTGCAAACCGGATTTCTCAGCGAAAGCACCGGACCGGGAGCAGGAGAAAAGGTCGCAACCTGGATCCGCGGTAACCTGTTTGTTCCCGATGCACGAAAATTCTGGGTGAAGCCTTCTGTCCGATTTCTGTCCAAATGGCTTGAAAGCAATCCGGTTGATGCGATGGTTTCAACCGGTCCACCACACAGCATGCATCTGATCGCACTTGGGCTGAAAGAACAGACCGGTCTTCCCTGGCTTGCTGATTTCCGTGACCCGTGGACACAGATTGACTTCTACGACAAACTGATGCTTTCAAAACGTGCCGACAGGAAGCAGCGCATGCTCGAGCAGAAAGTGCTGCGCAGCGCCGACCAGCTGGTGGCTGTCAGCATGCACACCGCTTCAGGACTGGAAGATATCTGCAACAGACAGGTAACGGTAGTTACCAACGGTTATGATCCGGATGATTTTACCGACCTGCCGGCATACAAGCAGAACAAATTCATACTGACGCATCTTGGTGCGATGAATGCTGACCGTAACCCAGGTATACTATGGAAGGCTTTATCAGAACTTGTGCAACACAACAGTGCTTTGCGCAAGCAACTGGTCATCAACCTTATCGGCAAAACCGACATCAGCGTAAAGTTTGACATTGAAGAAAACGGTCTTACCGAAAACACAAACTTCATTTCCCAATTACCCCATAAAATGGCTTTGCGCAAGGCTTCACAGTCGGCAATGCTGCTCTTGCCTCTCAACAACACACCTAACGTACTGGGCATCGCACCCGGAAAGCTTTATGAGTACCTGGCTTTAAAGCGTCCGATATTATGCTTTGGACCACCGGAAGGAGATGCGGCAAACATCATATTAGCCACAAAAAGCGGTTATATTGTTGATTTTGATGATATTGAGAGATGTAAACAGATGTTGCAGGATTGCATGCACAAGCATAAAAATAATCAATTACATGTTAAACAGCGGGACATAAGCCCATTTTCCCGCATTGCACTAACAAAAGAGATCGCCAATATCCTTGACCAGATAAGTGATGATGGCACTCAGAAGGCTATGTAAAGGGGTCGAATATTAAAAGCAATTGCCTTTGGCTATTTCTCCTGCTATCTTTTTTGGATGTACTTTTTCTTTGGCAACCAATTTGAGATTAAGATTGAGGTTAAGATTGAGATTAAGATTAAGGTTAAGATTAAGATTAAGATTAAGATTAAGATT
>SKTA01000242.1 GCA_007122745.1 Bacteroidales bacterium | reverse complement strand
TCCAATCCGGCTTTGGTCACACATTTGTCGATGTTTTTTCCCGCCGCCACTTTCCCGGTAATGATATGGAATTTGGCCTCCAGGCAGCTCCCCGACATCCCGATTGCTTCCCGGATCCCCTGCTGCCCATCAATGATGAACTCTTGCGGTATAACATCTATGATCTCTTCACCCGGAGGAAGGGCAAGTTTGTACATGTTCTCAACCAGATTGTCGACATCGACCTGCTCAATCTCCTCATCAATGCTGTTTCGCATGATGTTTCCGCGATGTTGAACGCTGCGGATGTGCTGACCAGCAATCCCTACATTTACAATCTTGATGTCAACGTCGGAACTTAAGCCGGCCTCCTTAACCGCCTCCTCAATGGAGTTAACCGTGTACTGAATGTTTTCAACAACACCACGGTTTACCCCCAATGAATCGGCTCGCCCCATTCCAAGAATTTCAACCTTCCCATATTCATTTTTTCGTCCAACTATACAGGCGATTTTTGTTGAACCAATATCAAGACCAACGATGATTTCCGATGATTCCATAGTGTTATCTATTTTGAACAAATTACCTGATTATTAAATTCCAGATTGATGGTTTTATAATAATACCAACCTTTCTGTGCAAGATTACCGGTGTAAAACATTTTTAATTTTCTGAACTTTTGCGCGATCCTTTCAGCTTTGCCAAACTGGATAATGTGCACTGCATTTCTGGGTGTCAGTTCATACTTGCCATCTGCCGTTACATAAACATGATCAATAAATGCCCTCCAAAATGATTCGGAATGGATAAAGCTGACCAGCTGAAACAGCCCCGATAAATGCGCATCCTGATGCCCCCCGGCTATTGTGTCGGTCACATGCGCTCCGGCAACAAAGGGTACGGCAATCTGTCCTGTTGCAATCATTACCCTCGCGGTATGTCTTTCTGATAATGGAAACATATAACCCTCACTATCAATGTAAAAGCTTTGGTTGTTACTGTTCACAACGCGTACAACAGGGTCACGCAAAGTGATCTCAATGCCGACTCTTCCTTGTACCGTGCGGAAAACATTGGCATTTGCAACAAACGGGTTGCTGCTGATAAGCCTGTGCACATTCATGAGCCTTTCAGCAGTCATGATCGTTCCTTCCAGACTGTCAAGATGTTCGTTAATTGTATATTTTAAGTCATCATGATGAATGAAATAATTGCCGCTTAAACTTGTGATCGTGATGTCGGCTTTGCTGCATTTTTTAAACTGGTGGTATCTGGCTGCAAATCCAAACAGGGCTACCAGTCCGGCAACTACCAGCAGGTAAAGAATGATATGTAGTGTTTTGCGCAGCATCATAGTTCTTTTTGCATCAGACTTTGCTTAATAAGCGGACACAAACGGTCAATATCACCTGCGCCCATTGTCAAAACCACTTCAGTTGGTTTTTTCGCCAGATGGTCAACCATTTCCTCTTTGCTCATGTGTTGAGCTTTTGTTTTTTTGATCTTGTTGATGATTATTTTCGGGTCTACACCCTGGATTGGTTTTTCACGGGCCGGATATATGTCCAGCAGGATCACTTCATCCAACTGCTCAAGGCTCTCTGCAAACTGACCGGCCAGGTCCCTTGTCCGCGAGAACAGGTGAGGCTGAAAGACCCCTGTAACCCTTTTCCCAGGCCACATTTCACGTGCTGATTCGATGCATGCCGTGATCTCTGCAGGATGGTGTGCATAATCGTCAACATAAATCGTTTTCTTTGTTTGCAGGTGTATTTCAAAGCGACGCTTGACACCTGTAAAGCTATTCAGCCCGTCCCTGATGTCGTTAGGACAGATGCCGGCCCGATGGGCCAGGGCAGCGGCACCAAGGGCGTTTTCCATGTTATGCCTTCCGGGGTGCTGCAAGGCGATGCCAGACAGTTGCAGTTTTCCGTCAATATTTCCTCGGTACCGACCATCCTGAATATGAACATTTTTAAAAAAGTATCCGGCAGGAGGGTCGATATGGTAATCTGTGGCATTTTTTAAAATAGCAAGCTCATTTTTAATCCCTTTTCGAAACAGCAAATGTCCATTGGGATCCAGGTTTTGAATAAAAAGTTCAAATGACTCCAACAACTTTTTTCGGTCACCGTAGATATCGAGATGATCACTGTCAACAGCACTTATGAGTGCCAGCTGTGGCTTCAGATGCAGGAATGACCTGTCAAACTCATCAGCTTCAGCGATCAGCCATTCTGCCTGTGCATCCCCTATGTAATTGCTGTTGTAGTTGAGGCTGATGCCACCAAGAACAGACAAACAGGGCGTGCCCGCGTATTTCATAATATGAGTAAGCATTGCACAGATAGTGGTTTTCCCGTGGGTGCCTGCTACCGCTATGGTAGGCATTGTTTCTGATAGCATTCCCAGAACTTTTGCGCGTTTAACGAAGGGAACCTTTGTGTTATTAAAGTGCTGAAACAATTTGGTATCTGCCGGAACTGCCGGTGTATAAACCACCAATTCAGGTGTTTGGCCTATCAGTGACGGATCATCATCATAAAATACTTCAATCCCTTCATTTTGCAAGGCTTGTGTAAGATCAGAGGGGGTTTTGTCGTAACCGCATACATGAGCACCCCTGCTATGGAAGTGACGTGCCAGGGCACTCATTCCTATTCCCCCGATACCCAGGAAAAACATGTGCTGTATGTCGTGCAACGGTTTTTTCACTGTTCGTTAACCACTTTATAATTTGTTTTTACAATACTTAATGCAACTCCGGCAATTACGCCGGCTGCATTCCTGTAGGAAAGCGCAGCCATTTTTTCTTTCAGCCGGTGCATCTTGTCCTGGTCAAATATGAGTGCCGTAACCTCATCTCCCAGCCTGGAACGGGCATCTGCATCCCTGATCATTAAGGCAGCATGCTGATTGACGAGCGCCATTGCATTTTTTGTCTGATGATCCTCTGCCACATTGGGGGAGGGGATAAGGATTGCCGGTTTTCGGATGACACACAGTTCCGATACCGCAATGGCACCCGCACGGCTTACCACAAGATCTGCTGCTGCATAGGCATAATCCATTCTGTTGATGAACTGCATCACCACAACATTTTTTCGATTCTTTAGCTGCTGTTGTATTCGTGTAGCCTCCTTAAAATATAACCTCCCGGTTTGCCAGATCACCCGAATCCCTTGTTCTAAAATCTCTTCCAGGTGCCTGGCCATGCTCTCGTTAATGGTACGTGCTCCAAGACTGCCTCCTGTTACCAGCAAAACGGGGCCATTACCGGTGAGTTTGAAATAATCCAATGCCTCCTGATGTTTTCCCTCAATATTGACAACCTCTTCCCTGATTGGATTGCCCGTTATGTAAAGCTTTTGTTTTGGAAAGTATTTATCCATGTTTTCGTAGGCCACACAGATTTTGTCCGCTTTTTTGCCCAAGAGGCGGTTGGTCAACCCGGGATAGGAGTTCTGCTCCTGAATAAGCATCGGAATATGCTCTTTTGCCGCAGCCCATAGCAATGGTCCACTGGCATAACCACCTACACCTATCACTACATCCGGTCTGAATCGCCTTACAATTTTTTTTGCACCTCTGATACTCTTCAGCAACTTCCAGGGAAGCAATATGTTTTTCCATGTGAGCCGCCGTTGTAACCCGGCAATGTCAAGTCCGATTATGTGAAAACCCGCTTCCGGCACCTTACGCATCTCCATGCGTCCTTTGGCTCCAACAAAGAGAATGCGTGCATCAAACACCTTTTTCTTTAATGCGGTAGCAATTGCAATGGCAGGAAATACATGACCTCCCGTACCACCACCGGCAATGATTACCTTCAGCGTGCTATGTTGTTTTTCCTTATTCATCCACTACTTGTGCGTTTTCAGACATATTATGCTTTTCTTCAATGCTTCGGCTGACACTCAGGATAATGCCAATAGATAAACTTGTAAACCATAGCGATGTCCCCCCCATACTGACAAGAGGTAATGGTTGGCCTGTTATGGGTAAAAGGTTAACAGCTACTGCCATATTTATCATTGCCTGAAATACCAGACTGAAGCTCAGTCCTGCTGCCAGCAATGCCCCGAATGTGCCCGGGCTCTTGTGCGCAATACGAATTCCCCTGTACAAAATGATCAAATACAATAACAGTACGGTAAATCCCCCGACAAGACCATATTCTTCAATGATTATGGCATAAATAAAGTCGGAATATGCCTGGGGTAGAAAGTTACGTTGCGTTGAGTTGCCCGGCATTTTGCCAAATATCCCTCCCGTTGCAATGGCAATTTTTGCCTGATCTGCCTGGTAGGTGTTGGTTTGTTCCTTATTGGTGAAGCTGTTGATCCTGTTCTGCCAGGTTTCCACCCTGCCACCGTCAGGCATGCTGCTCATAATGATGAACATGAGCGCAGCCCCTGCAATGCTTACACCCAGCAAAGCGGCAATGTGTTTCACCTGCACCCTCCCAATAAACATCAAAACAACGGAAGAGACAAACAAAACAGCCGCCGTGGAAAAATTTGCCGGCATAATCAGCGCACAAACGATGATCACCGGTAACACCATAGGCAAAAATGAGTTGTGCAGATCTGATATGTAATCCTGGCGGCGTGTAAGCATACGGGCCAGATACATGATCAATGCAAGCTTTGCAAAATCAGAGCTTTGAAAGCTTATATTGATAATTGGCAGGGTGATCCAACGGCTCGCCTCATGAATGCTCGTACCCCTGAAAAGGGTAAAGATCAATAGTGGGATCGCGATATACAGAGCAATCTGCGATAGGGTGGAATAATACCTGTACTTGATGTTATGGCTGACGTAAAGCAAACCAATACCTAAAACGATGATGATAAAATGGCGCAACAAATAGTATTCCGTATTACCCGCCCGGAAACGGTATGCCAGCGTGCCCGTTGAACTGTAAACCGCAAGTATGGAAACAATATAAAGGAAGAATACCACCACCCATATGGTCCGGTCTCCTTTCAGATGTTTCATGATCGATTGCATGTTGTATTAATTTGTTTAGTTGTTTAGTTGTTTAGTTGTTTAGTGTTGTTTGGTATATCCGCTTACGTCTTATGGATCAGTGCCTTGCTTGGGGCTTAGATAACTTAAAGGCCAAATATAGCCTCTCTGAAACGTTTCCCCCTTTCAGCATAGTTCTCAAACAGGTCAAAGCTTGGGTTGGCCGGCGAAAACAAAACGACGTCACCAGGATGTCCCAGACTGTAGGCAGCCTTTACGGCATCAAACATATCTGCTGTTTCAAGAATCAAATCAACCTTGTCTTTGAAGTAACTGCTGATATTGCTGTTGTCAGCCCCAAGGCAAATAATCGCTTTCACCTTTTCTTCTACCACTTCCTTCAATGCCTCATAGTTATTGCCATTATCCTGTCCGCCTGCGATCCAGATTACCGGACGATGCATGCTTTCAAGTGCATACCAGGTTGCATTTATATTTGCTGCTTTGCTGTCGTTAATGAAGCTGATACCTCTTACGGTGGCCACCTCTTCCAACCTGTGCGCCTGGTTATGGAAGCCGCTCAGGCTGTCCTTAATGCCCTCTTTCCTGACGTCATACAGCCTTGAGGCAATGGTTTCAGCCATGCTGCTGTAAATGTTTTCTCTTCTTTTTAATGCCTGCTCCAGCGTATTCATAAAATTTGGTTTATTGTTTATTGTTTATTGTTTATTGTTTATTGTTTATTGTTTATGAAAACATTATCTGACTTTTAGTGTAATGACGGCAAGAACTGCCAAAATGATTCCAACGATAAAAAACCGCTGCACGATCTTTGCCTCATGGAACCCCTTCATTTGATAATGATGGTGAAGAGGGGCCATTTTAAAGACACGTCTGCCGGCACCAAAGCGTTTCCTGGTATATTTAAACCAGCTTACCTGGATGATCACCGAGAGGCTTTCAACGAAAAAGATTCCGCATAAAATTGGAATCATCAGCTCTTTCCTGATGACGATCGCGAAAACGGCGATGATACCCCCAAGGGTAAGACTTCCTGTATCTCCCATGAAAACTTGCGCAGGGAAAGAATTATACCACAGGAAACCAATGCATGCACCGACAAATGCAGCTATGAAGATGACCAGCTCGCCGGTATGAGGTATGTACATGATATTCAAATAATCGGCAAAAAACATGTTACCTGAAACATAAGCCAGAATGCCAAGCGTTACGCCAATAATGGCGGATGTTCCGGTTGCCAGTCCGTCAAGTCCGTCCGTTATGTTTGCACCGTTCGAAACAGCTGTGATAATCAGGATTACGATTGGAATAAAAACAAGGAATGCCCACCGCTCATAACCCTCACCCAGCCATTTGAGAATGATGGAATAGTCAAATTCGTTGTCTTTAAAGAAGGGTATCGTTGTTTTGGTTGATTTGACCGATTCCATCGGGAACGGTGTGTCGCTGCTGACTACACCTTCCATTTCCAGGATCTCTGTTGTGCTGATAAATTCAAGAGGTGTCTCGGTCTTTTCCCTGATCACCACGCCATCGTGAAAGAACAGTGTTGCCCCCACAATAATACCCAGGGTGATCTGTCCAAGGATCTTGAATTTTCCGTGCAACCCTTTTTTCTCTTTCCTGAATACCTTAATATAGTCATCGGTAAATCCGATTATCCCCAGCCAGATGGTGGAAATCAGCATCAGGAGGATGTATATGTTATTCAGGTTTGCAAACAACAGGGTGGGGATCAAAATTGCGGAAATGATGATGATACCGCCCATTGTAGGAGTCCCCTGCTTGCTGATCTGTCCATCCAGACCAAGGTCTCTCACAGTTTCACCCACTAGTTTCTTTTGCAGCAAACGGATGATTCGTTTGCCGGAGATCATGCTGATGAACAGGGATGTGATCAGCGCCATGCCTGCCCGGAAAGAGATATATTGAAATACCCCCGTACCGGGAAGGTCAAAATTTTGATCCAGAAACTCAAACAAGCTATATAGCATAGATCATCTGTTTAAAAATTCCATTAAAAGGGCTTTGTCATCAAAAGGAAGTTTTTTTCCCATGATTTCCTGGTATTTTTCATGTCCTTTCCCTGCAACAAGGATGATGTCTCCATTTCCGGCCGTGATACAAGCCACCTTAATCGCCTCCCTGCGGTTTGAGATGGCAATATGTTTTTCCTTTAACCCCGGAAACATGTCAAGCCTCTGTATCATTTCATCAATAATGGCATCGGGGTTTTCGTTCCTTGGGTTATCACTGGTAAAGAAAACCTTGTCGCTGTATTTTGCTGCGATAACAGCCATAGGCCCCCTTTTGGTTTTGTCCCTGTCGCCACCACAGCCAATAACAGTAATGATTTGTTGTCTCCCTTCTCTGATCTTATTGATGTTTTGCAACACATTCTCTAACGCATCAGGTGTGTGGGCATAGTCTAAAATACCGGTAATATTATTGGGAGCAGTAAAAATGTCAAACCGGCCCTCCGGAGGATCGCATTTGCTGATCGCTTTCAGCAACTGTTCTTTGTCCATATCAAGCAACCGACCCACACTGTAAACTGCGAGAATGTTGTACGCGTTAAAATTGCCAGTTAGCTTGCTGAATAACTCCTTCCCATCAATAAGAAGATGCAGTCCCTGAAAGCTGTTTTCCAGCACTTTGGTTTTAAAGTCCGCCATGGCTTTCAGGCTGTAGGTGCTTTTAGTCGCTTTTGTGTTCTGTATGGCGATCATGCCATTTTTGTCATCAAGGTTTGTAAGGGCAAACGCATTCTTATTCAATGCTTTGAAAAGCATCTGTTTTGCCTTCAGATAACCTCTGAAGCTTTTGTGATAATCCAGGTGATCGTGTGAAATGTTTGTAAAAACGGCACCCCGAAACTGGATGGCCTCCGTTCGGTGTTGTGCCAGCGCATGTGAGCTTACCTCCATGAAGGCATGCGTGCACTTTGCATCCACCATCTCTTTTAAAAGCCTGTTGAGACTTATTGCATCGGGTGTTGTATAATGGGATGGCTGTTCTTTGTCAGCGATCCGGTTACCTATCGTGGAGATCAATCCGCATCGGAAACCCAGTTCCGAAAAAACCTCATGCAACAAGGTTGCTACGGTTGTTTTACCGTTGGTGCCTGTGATGCCAATCAGCTGTATCTTTTGGGATGGGTGACCGTAAAAGGCATCAGCGATGGTTCCTAATGCTTTTGCTGTATTTGCTGTCACGAGATAAGTAACTCCCTCCTTGCACTTTTCAGGAAGCTTCGAGCATGCTATAGCCTTGGCACCCGAGCCGATTGCCTGATCAATATATTCATGGCCATCGGTTTGTAGCCCTTTAATGGCCACGAACAATGAACCGGTAGTTACTTTCCTGGAATCGGCTGTTATGTTGCCGATTTCCTCCGTGAGGCTTCCCCTGACTTCACTGTTCGGTAAATTATGTATGATCTCTTTCAGTAACATATATATGTCTTATGACAATTCGAGATAAACGATGCTGCCCTCCCTGATACGTGTGCCAGGCCTGATGTTCTGTGTACGCACAATGCCCCGCCCGGCAAAGCGTACCCTGAGTCCGGCATTTTCCATAACAAAAATGGCATCACTTAAACCCATTCCAACAACATTTGGCACAAGGTTTTCAATGAATTCCCGTTCGCTGAACGAAACGGTATCTGCATTCAGTCTGCTTGCTGCATAAAGTCCGGCAGGCCTTTCCGGTATCCAGGCATTAAAAGCGGTATAAACCTGTTCCATATCATCGATATGCGCACTTCTGAATGGTGGCAGGGAGGCCATGATATTTTCCCTATGTTTTGGTTCCTGTATGAACATGCGTGCCGCATGGATTTTGTCTGCTATTTCCCTGAAAACGGGAGCGGCAACGGTACTGCCATGAAAAATAAAACCCCTGGGGTTATGTATCACAACAATGCAGCTATAAATGGGGTCGTCGGCCGGAAAGTAACCGGCAAATGATGCCTGATAGCTAACGCCCTGCGCGGTTCGGTATCCCATTCGGGTTTGTGCAACCTGGGCCGTGCCGGTTTTACCGGCAATGGGGTAGGCCTCGGTTCGTATGTTTCTTGCCGTGCCATATTCAACTACACCCAGCAGAAGCTGACGGGCATGATCAATGGTGCCTGAAGAGGCAATGGACCGGTCAATCACAACCGGATTGAATCGTTCGATAACACGGCCAGACTGCCTGACTTCAGAAACAAACATCGGTTTCATCATTCGTCCGTTATTGGCCACGGCATTATAAAAGGTTAAAATCTGCAGTGGTGTCAGTGAGACCTCATAGCCGATAGCCATCCATGGCAACGATGTGCCAGACCATCCCGCACTGTTTACCTCCCTGACATAGGGTGTCCCCTCGCCACTGATTTCAATGCCAAGCGGCTCATGCAGGTGCATCCTTTTAAGACCGTCTGCAAATTTTTGAGGGTGCTCCTTGTATGCTTCGTAAATGATCCTTGAAACGCCTACATTTGAAGATAAGGCAAAAGCCTCCTCCATGGTAACCTTGCCATGCCCCTCTTCATTAACATCCCGCATGATGCGATCATAATACCTTGTCCTGCCTCTGCCCGCGTCAACGGAATCAAGAGGCTGCACAAATCCGTCCTCCATGGCAACCATCAGGACCGGTAATTTAAAGGTAGAACCCGGTTCTGTACTTTGTCCAACTGCGAAGTTGTATGCCTCTTCATAGCGCAAGCCATCTCCGGAGCGCATCAGGTTCGAGATTGCCTTGATCTTGCCGGTGGAGACCTCCATCACGATTGCCGTTCCAAAGTCTGCATCAAAACGGTTAAGTTGCCTGAGCAGTGCGTTCTCTGTGATGTCCTGTATCTCTACATTTATTGTTGTTAACAGGTCCATCCCGTTTTGAGGTTGTATTTCGTGCTGGTCGTTAACGGGCATCCACGAACCGCCACTGATCCGTTGCATCAGCCGCTTTCCCTGAACACCTTCCAGATAATGCCTGTATGCACCTTCAAGTCCGACATAAACACCTTCACGTTCATAACCTATCGTTCGTGCGGCAAGTGTTTTGTAAGGCATCTCCCGCCGTGTCTGTGCTTCTGCAATCAAACCGCCGCGGAAGCGTCCCATCCGGAAAATTGGAAATTGCTGAAGTTCCCTGAGTTCAGTATAAGAAACATTGCGTTTCACAAGATGATAACGTTCCTGGTTTTGCCGGGCACGTAGCAGCGATACCCTGTATTGAGCAGCACTTCTGTCGCCGAAAAGACGGGAAAGATAAAAGGCCAGCGAGTCAATGCCGAAATGGAACAACTCATCAGAAACAACATCACGACTCAGATCCATGCGTATCTCATAAATTGGGATGCTTGTGGCCAGCAACCGGCCATCATCAGCGTAGATGTCGCCTCTTACGGCATCAATGTTTACATAACGCATGGTGGCGGTTCTGGCTTGTTCTCGCCAGTGGTCGCCCTCTACAAGTTGAATGTAAAGGACCTTCCCAATGATCATAAAAGCCAGCAACGCCATCATGAAATATATGAGGCGCATGCGTTGTAATATGCCGGTTTTTTGATCCACTGCGATGTTGTTTGGTTTTTTTTAGTTGAATTTGGTTTGTTCTTACTGAAAAAGGCGTCGTAAAAAGCCGGGCTCCTCCTCCTGCTGAGCGATTATTCCGGGTGATTCAACCGGTTCGATAAAACCGCGACTTCTTAGTTGCTGTAACAACTCTGACCTTCCGGTCAGGTACATGTATTGTGATTTTGTGTTGATATAATTGATTCGTAGTGCTGTCATCTCCCGACGAAGCTGATCCGCTTCCCTTGCCTTTTTCTCTGCGTAATAGGTGTTGAAAATCAGGAAGAGCGCAAGACAGGATACATATATGATGAAGAGGAACAGGTCTGGTGTTGTTTTACGCGTCAGCAGACTACCGTCAAGCAATTCGGTAAAAAAACGACCGGCAGAACCCTTTGTGGGGTTCTTGTCTTTTTTGTTGCTTTTTTTGAACTCGTTTGCAGACATC
>SKTA01000217.1 GCA_007122745.1 Bacteroidales bacterium | reverse complement strand
GGAGAAAGGGATCCCCGGAATATTGATGCAACTTGGTTATGACAGAAACAGGGCTGAAGAGCTCGCCTCCAAAATCGTTGTGGAGGGTGCCCGCGGTGCCGGACATGCATGGGGTGCTCAAATGCGCTCTCAAAACTCACACCTGAGAACACGCATTGCAGAAGGGGGTATGACCTATAACGGATTTAACATTGCCGCGCATGAGCTCGGGCACAATGTTGAGCAAACCATCAGCCTCCACGATGTGGAATATTATCTTCTGAATGGGATCCCCAATACGGCATTCACGGAAGCACTGGCTTTCATATTCCAGACCCGTGATCTTGAACTGCTTGGCATAGAAAGCGACGAACCAATGACCGATCACCTGAAAACGCTTGACATCCTCTGGGGTACTTATGAAATCATGGGTGTTTCACTGGTCGACATGCGGGTATGGCGGTGGATGTACGACAACCCCAATGCAACTCCCGGACAGCTAAAACAGCAAACCATGGAGATAGCGAAAGAAGTTTGGAACAGCTACTTTGCACCTGTGTTTGGTATAGAAGATACGCCAATTCTCGCGGTGTATTCACACATGATCAGCTATCCATTGTACCTGAGTGCTTATCCGCTGGGACACCTCATTGAGTTCCAGATCGAAGAACATATTCGCGGCAAAACCCTGGCAGATGAAATTGACAGAATGTTTGCGCTGGGCAGATTTACTCCCGTTCATTGGATGGATAAGGCTGTAGGTGAACCGCTTTCGGCAAAACCGTTGCTGAATGCCGGAACAAGGAGTGTTGCAGCCATAACCGGTAAAAGATAACAGGAATCCCTGCTGGTCAGGGGGTGAAATGGTTTTCCACCACAATCGGATAATGCCGGTGTTCAAGCTTTTGAATCCGTTTTGCAAGGCTTTCAGAAGTTTCACCCTGTTCTATTTTCAGGGTTTCCTGAAAGATGATCTGTCCGTGATCGTATGCTTCGTCTACAACATGGATCGTGATGCCGCTTTTGCCGGCACCTGAATCGATTACGGCGCGGTGCACGTGCATGCCATACATCCCCTTGCCACCAAAGTCAGGCAGCAGGGCCGGGTGAATGTTCAGTATTTTTTCAGGATACATTTTAATAAAGTATTCGGGAATCAGCAAAAGGTATCCGGCAAGAACAACTCCATCTATATTGTTTTTTGAAAAAAGGTTTTTAATGAAACCTTCCTGCTGCCATTCTTGAGAAGTGACCACAACGGCAGGAACATCATACCGTTTGGCGCGCTTCAGCACAAAAGCATCCTGACGGTTTGATACAACCAGTGCAATCTTAATGTCGGGATGACCCTGAAAATATCTGATCAGGTTTTCGGCATTGCTTCCGCTTCCGGAAGCAAAAACAGCAAGGCGGGTTTTGGTTTTTGCTGGCATAACAGTTGTTGCACAAAGGTACATGAATTCATTAAACAAACTGTTGCTCCAGCAGTTCTGCAACGGTAGGGTCAAACAGATCAAGTTTTTGCACCCGTTCGAAGGTGTTGATCAAGTCGGAAACCCTGACGCGGGCTTTCATCTCCTCCCTAAAGTCCTCAACTATCCGGCCCCTGTGCATCATAATGATGCGGTCGGGCAGGTCAACCGCTTGCTGCATCGAGTGGGTCACCATCAGTGCCGTTAGTTTTTCCCGGGTGATGATCTCCCGGGTGATTTCTGCGACTTTGGCAGCAGTTCTCGGGTCCAGTGCAGCGGTATGTTCATCGAGCAGGAGCAACTGAGGTCTCAGCCAGGTAGCCATTAGAAGTGTCAATGCCTGCCGCTGTCCTCCGGAAAGGGTTCCGATGGGGTTGTCCAGTCTATTCTCCAGGCCCATCTTCAAGGTCTTAATCCGCTCAGCAATCTCGTCACGCACACTGGAGTTGATGGCCATTTTTAACGAACGTTGCTTCCCGCGACGCATGGCCAGGGCAATGTTTTCAGCGATGGTCATCCCTGCTGCAGTTCCGGCAAAAGGGTTTTGAAACACGCGTCCGATCAGGGAAGCGCGCCTGTATTCGGGCCATCGGGTAATATCTTTATCAAACAACACGATATTTCCCCGGTCAGGTTCAAACGTACCTGCAACAGCATTCAGCAGGGTGCTTTTCCCGGAACCGTTGGTACCAATTACTGCCGTGAAACTCCCCTTTTCAATTTGCAGACTTACATCCTGCAAGGCACGAACTTCATTAACGGTTTCCTGCGAAAAGGTTTTGTGTATTCGGCTGATATTAAGCATTTCTCAACCCTCCCCAAATCGTTTTACGCAATGATTTAACCCAGATTGGTGCCACTAGGGCGACAAAAACAAACACGGCTGTTACCAGTTTCAGATCATTGGGGTTCAGACCCCAGCGAAGTGCAATGGCAATCAGCAAGCGGAAGAATATCGTTCCCAAAATGGCACCTGTAATGGTAATTCCAATGCTTCTTGTTCCAACCAGTGCCTCTCCGATGATGATGCTTGCCAGGCCCCAAACCATCATTCCTATCCCCATTTGAACATCAGCAAAGCCCTGATATTGCGCAAGCAGGGCGCCGGCCAGGGCAACAAGGCCATTTGCCAGTGCAAGCCCAAAAACCGTCATGTGTTTATGGTTTATCCCTTGTGCGCGCACCATCTGCGGATTATTTCCCGTGGCTCGCAAGGCGGTACCCACGTCGGTAAGCAAAAAATAACGAAGCACGACTCCGGTTAATCCACAAATGATTAAGGCTGTCATAAAAACGGAAAAGTCACTTACTGAAACCGGCCAGCCGAGGATATTTATGCGCGACAGTTCACCGGTGATGCCTGTAATAAGCGTTTCCGTTGTGTCTGAAACCGAACCTGTGTCGAGCAGGGGGATGTTGCTACGCCCCATGATGCGAAGGTTAATGGAATACAATGCGGTCATCATCAGGAT
>SKTA01000142.1 GCA_007122745.1 Bacteroidales bacterium | reverse complement strand
CACAGACAGAGATGAGTTACCGGCTTCCACCTCCTGAGATCATTGAACTGGTGGATGCACCCACCACACCATCCATGAGTATTAGTCCGCACAATAATGCAGTAGCGCTGTTTGAGCGGCCCGGACTTCCTGCAATCGAAGACCTGGCCTCCGGGGAAATGCGTTTTGCCGGCATTAGGTTTGATCCTCAGACAAATGGTCCCAGTCACGGATGGTACAACGTCAGTATACAATTAATGGATGTGGATGGCAGCAATCTGCGTGATGTGACCGGACTTCCTGAAAACCCACGTATAAGAAGTGCTTCATGGGCGCCCGACGGAACAAAGCTTGCTTTTTTAAACACCACCGAAGAAGGGATCGAGCTTTGGGTGCTTGACATTAGAACAGCACACGCTTCGCCAGTAACAGGTCCGGTGATCAACGACATTTTGGGTAATTCATTCAATTGGCTGACAAACAGCCAACAGCTGATTTATGCTGCCGTATTGAGCGACCGTGGTCCTGCCCCGGAACGTCCCCGTGTAGCGACAGGACC
Source organism: Bacteroidales bacterium (assembly GCA_007122745.1). Lineage (GTDB taxonomy): Bacteria > Bacteroidota > Bacteroidia > Bacteroidales > UBA7960 > PUPG01. The sequence continues at coordinate 10,469 of SKTA01000142.1, read as the reverse complement.
TTTGGTTCAGGAAAGCATTGGCAAACGCGCAGCAGTAAGAACTTTTCAGGATCTGCTCTCAGACACTTATGATGAAGCCATTTTTGATTATTATACAACAGCACAACTGCATATCGCTGACCTTGACGGAGATTCGGAAAAGATATGGGATCCTGCGGTGATCTGGTCATTCCAGGTATCACCCGACAGCAGGTATATAAGGATTACCACATTGCAGAAGCCCTACTCATACATTGTTCCTTTCTCCCGTTTTGCACAACGCTATGATGTTATTGATATTGAAGGAAATCACATCCGCACTGTTGCGGATATACCAGTGGCGGAAGAGATGCCCCGGGGTTTTGGGTCAACCAGGGAAGGGCCACGCAGAATCGCCTGGCGCAACGACGCACCTGCAACACTTTTCTGGGTGGAGGCCCTTGACGGTGGCGACCCGAACACAAAAGCGGAATACCGGGACCAGGTGTTCTTTTTTGATGCACCCTTTCAGGAACAACCGGTAGCCGGCTTCAAAATGAATTACCGTTTCTCGGGCATTCAGTGGGCCAATGATGACTTTGCCCTTGTAACCGAATTCTGGCGCCCGACAAGGATGGCAAAGATGAGCTCGTTTCATCCGGCGGATCCTGCAGCAGGGCTTACTCTAATACGCGAAAGATCAACAGAAGACAGATATGGAGACCCCGGTAGCCTCCAAACAACAGTAAATGCGTATGGCCGTTCTGTTCTGATGTTTGATGAAAACGGCCGTGACCTCTTTTTGGTAGGACAGGGGGCTTCTCCGGAAGGAAATCGTCCTTTTGTGGATGTGTATCATTTTCACACCGGTGAAACCACAAGGCTTTGGCGAAGCGAAGCACCTTATTATGAGCGGCCCATTCGGATTATTGACCCGAACCGCAGACTGATTGTCACGATGCGTGAATCGATTGAGGATCATCCAAACTATTACCTGCGTGACCTCAGAAGTGACCAAATGACCCAAATCACAGACTTCCCTGAACCCTTTCCTCAGCTTCGTGCCTTGCAGAAAGAAATGATTTACTACGAAAGAGAAGACGGTATCCCCTTATCCGGTGAACTTTTCCTGCCTCCGGACTTCACTCCGGGAACGGATGATCCGCTGCCAACCATTTTCTGGGCCTACCCTCGTGAGTTTCTGACCACAGACGGCGCCGGACAAGTCACCGGTTCACCTTATACATACACCCGTCTTGGTTCAACCTCAATAGTAATGCTTGTCACACAGGGTTATGCCGTTCTGAACAATGCGGCATTTCCAATAGTAGCCGGAGAAACCGGTGAGCCCAATGATACTTTTGTGGAACAGCTGGTGGCAAACGCCGATGCAGGCATCAGCACCCTCATCGACATGGGTGTAACAGACCCTGATCGCGTAGGTGTTTCCGGACACTCTTATGGCGCATTCATGACTGCCAACCTATTAACGCACAGCGATATTTTTGCTGCCGGTGTGGCACGCAGCGGTGCCTACAACAGAACCCTTACCCCGTTTGGGTTCCAGCTTGAAGAGCGCACTTACTGGGAAGCACCTGAGGTTTATAACGGTATGTCACCATTTATGCACGCCGACAAAATGGATGTCCCCATGCTGCTCATTCACGGTGCCGACGACAACAACTCCGGCACATTTCCCATGCAAAGTGAAAGGTATTATGACGCACTGCGTGGTCATGGCGCCACCGTCAGGCTGGTAATGCTCCCCCACGAAAGCCACGGTTACCGTGCAAGAGAATCTGTTTTGCACATGCACTGGGAATGGCTGGAATGGCTTAACAGGTACGTAAGGGATTTGTAACCAAGGACGCACTTATGCATAAAGATGTTTAGTTGTTGAGAAGTTTAGTTGTTAAGTTTCTTACTACCTTTGCGCCCTTATGGAGCCCATCAACTACATTCAGGCAAGGGAAGTTACCAAAGCATATGGTGAAAAAGTCCTTTTTCAGGGAATTTCTATCAGCATTGCCCAGGGACAAAAAGTAGCACTGATTGCCCGGAATGGAACCGGAAAAACAACGCTGCTGAATATTCTCTCCGGTCTGGACACTCCGGACGAAGGTATTTGCACCTACAGAAACGGGCTGCGCATGTCTTATCTGCCACAGGAACCTACATTTGATCCTTCCTTAAGTGTTGCTGAGTCACTCCTATCTGCCGATAATGAGCAAACACGTGCCATCCGCGATTATGAAGAACTGATCAGCGAACCTGGTTACATTGAAACCGAAACAGGTAAAAAATCACTGGAAAAGGTGATAGAACGGATGGACGCCTTGCAGGCATGGGATTATGAACAACGTGTTAAGCAGGTGCTGACGATGCTCAAAATCGGCAGGCTGAAAACACCTGTCTCAAGCCTTTCGGGCGGACAATTGAAACGGCTGGCGCTGGCAAAAGTACTGATCGAAGAACCTGATTTTTTACTGCTGGATGAGCCGACCAACCACCTGGATATTGAGATGATTGAATGGCTGGAGGGCTTTTTCAGCAGACAAAAGATCACATTGCTGATGGTTACCCACGACCGCTATTTCCTGGATGCCGTTTGTAACGAGATCATTGAGCTTGAAAACAACACAATCTATACCTATAAAGGCAATTATCCCTATTTCCTGGAGAAAAAGCAGGCCAGGAAGGAAGCAGAAGCTGCTCAAAATGAAAAAGCTCTGAACCTGCTACGTAAAGAAACGGACTGGATGCGCAGAAGTCCGCCGGCCCGAACCACCAAATCCAAAGCAAGGATACAGTCATATCATCACCTGAAAGAGGAAACGGGCAAGCCGCAAGAATCGACAGCCGGTGAAATCCGAATGGATATTACCCGGCTGGGTAAAAAAATCCTCGAGCTTGTTAATGTCAGAAAAGTATACGATAATCAACGGGTCGTGGACGATTTCTCATACGTATTTAAGAGAGGTGAAAGGGTGGGTATTGTTGGTCCGAATGGCACAGGGAAAAGCACCCTGGTGAACCTGATCACACAAAGCATCAGACCTGATGCAGGGAAGGTGGTTACAGGTGAAACCATACAATTCGGTTATTTCAGGCAGGAAGGGATAAACGTTGACCCAAGCAAAAAAGTGATTGAAGTGATACGGGATGTGGCCGATTATATTCGCCTCGCAAAGGATTACAGTATGAGTGCGGCACAATTCCTCCGGCATTTCAACTTTCCGAACCACATGCACCACGATCTGGTTGAAAATTTGAGTGGGGGTGAAAAAAGAAGGCTCTATTTGCTCACGATACTGATGAAAAATCCTAATTTTCTCATCCTTGACGAGCCCACCAACGATCTGGACATTGACACACTTAATATCCTGGAGGATTTTCTCCTCTCCTATCCGGGATGCCTGATGATCGTTTCCCACGACCGGTACTTCCTGGATCGCCTTTCAGATCACCTTTTTGTGTTCAGAGGTGTTGGCGACATCAAAGATTTTCCCGGCAACTACACAGACTTCAGGGTGCAACAGAAGCAGCGCTTTTCATCTGCATCATCATCAGAAAAAAAAGAGAAAAAGGAACAACAAAAAAGACCCGATCGCAACAGGGACAAGAAAAAACTCAGCTACAGGGAGCAAAAGGAATTTGAGGCCCTGGAAACCGAAATTCCGATGCTGGAGCAGGAAAAAGAAGCCTTGTTGCAAAAGATGAACAGCGGCAACCTTGGTGCGGAAGAGCTTACGGAGGTATCCGTTCGTTACCTTGAAGTGGATAAAATGCTGGAAGACAAGTCAGATCGCTGGTTTGAGCTTTCTGAGTGGGTCACATAACCGCAAATTATTGAATTCAGTCGATTATGCACCGAGCATCACGGGCATCACAAGCATCAGGATATCCTCATCCTTGTTTTCACTATCAACCGGAGATATCAATCCGGCGCGATTGGGCTCCGACATCTCCAGCATCACCTGATCGGTATCAAGGTTGTTGAGCATCTCTACCATGAACTTGCTGTTGAAGCCAATTTCCAGGTCAACACCATCGTAATGACAAGCGAGTCGTTCACGCGCTTCATTGCTGTAATCGAGATCTTCCGCCATCAATGTAAGTTCAGTGCCGGCAATTTTAAACCTGACCTGGTAGGTGGTCTGATTTGAGAAGATGGACACCCTTTTGATCGCATTCAGAAATGGCAGTCTGTCGACCGTCATTTTGTTCGGATTGGTGGATGGTATGACAGCAGAATAATTGGGATACCGACCATCAATCAAGCGACATGTCATAATAATATTTCTGAACGAAAAGCGTGCATTTGTTTGGTCATATTCAATTTGTACAGGCATCTCATCACTGACCAGGATATGGCGCAGCTGGTTCAATGCTTTTTTCGGAAGGATGAAGCTTGCCGTTTCCTCAGCTTTTACATCATTGCGATGGTATTTTACCAGTTTATGGGCATCAGTGGCAACAAAGGTTGTCCCTTCGTCAGACAGCTGACAAAAAACACCGGCCATCACAGGCCTCAAATCATCGTTGCTGGCAGCAAATATTGTTTTCGTAATGGCCTGGTATAAAATATCGGAATCGATGGCTACTGCCGTTGGATCAGCAATCTCCGGCAGCTGGGGATATTCATCACCATTTTGTCCGGCCAGTTTATACTTTCCCTCACCCGCGGTCAATGTCACACCAAAATGCTCCTGATCGATGTCGAGTGTTACCGGAATATCAGAAAAAGTCTTAAGCGTGTCCAACAGGATTTTTGCAGGGATGGCAACGCTTCCCTCCCCTTCGGCCATATCCACATTGATCCGGGATGTCATGGTTGTTTCCATGTCGGAAGCCGATATCCGGATCTCAGAATCGGACAGGTTGAACAGGAAATTGTCAAGAATTGGCAATGTGTTATTTGTGCTGAGCACACCGCTGATAGCCTGCAATTGCTTTAGCAATAATGAGCTTGATACAATAAACTTCATACTTCACCTGATTTTGAAATGAATAGCAAAGATAGTTTTTTATAAAAAACAAATGTCAAAATAAACGAATAATTTGTTTTTTGAGGTTCAAGTCAGTCATTTTCCGGTGCAATGAGAAAATAAGACAGCGGCCGCATCACGGGTTGAAAAATATGGTACAACGACAACATGTATAGATCCTCCCTCTCACGAACATAAAACCTGTTCGGATCATAAGGTTTCTTTTCAGAAGTGAGTGTGCCATCATCCGGGATCCGGCGTCTGTAAAAATACAGATGACGTCTTTCATCGTAAATGTCTTTGATGGTAATTTCAAGAAAAGGGGTATCGGAAAGCAGGTCTTCAGGTTTTGCACCCATCAGAACCTGCAGTGCCTTTTCGTAAAAAAGATGGCGGAAACCGTTCATAAACCTGCCAACACGCTGCATGTCAACCTGTGTGACATCGAAAGAATCCCCCTTATGGTCATTGATCCGAACGGTTTTTTCATCAAGATGCAGGCTAAAAGATTCAGGAGGGCGATCAGAATGTTGAATTTCAATTTCCAGGATCTCGTGTGGAAGATAATGCATCAGCTTTCGGGACCGCCACTTGTATGCATTAACCGGAAAGGTTTCATACAAGTTGCTTATCCCGGCGGGCAAATCTGCCAGATATGACACATGATCCCCCTGGTTCATGACCAGATGATCATCCTCACCGGGAAAACCGGAAGCAAGAAACAATGATCTTATCTTTCTGTGACGTCTGAAAAGATTTCGGTCTCCGGGTAAGGTCAGCAGGTGGCTTTCCCTGTAAACCTCCAGCCTTATCCCCTCTTTATGCAGAAAGCGATTTGCACTTTCACGATCGTCGAATGCAACAGGCCCTTTCACTTCCAACCTTCGCAATACAAACAAAGCTTCGCGAAGGATCTGCTCGTCGACCTCAAGAGAATCGTTTAAAAGCCATACGCCTGCAGCTTGCTTTTTAATTCTTAAAACATTGTTTTGATTATCAGATAAGATTAAAAGGGAAACTTTGTCATCAGCAGACAATGGGAAAGCACCTCCACCCCTGAAAGCAACTGAATCTGCCGACCTGTAATAGTAAAGTGCAGCAGCCAATAAAACCAGGGATAGAAGGAAGAATAAAAGGTTTTTATGCTTTTGCATGCCTGTTTTATTTTGAATGGCGTCTTTTTCTGAGAAACAATCGGACGGCACCAAAGATCAGAACGATCAGAATGGGCGTCATGGTATTAAAGAGTTGCAGCGCTACTTTATGGGTATTGACTCGTTGCCGATCGAGCAGACGTAAACGTGCCTCCCGGGCACGGGCACTAATAATTCCAGAGTCATCTGTAAGATAATTAACCGCATTCAGGATAAAATCTTTATTGGCAAATGTTTGTCCGGTAAACCGGTCGTAGCCGAGTGGCAGGGAACGACCATCGGAACCAAACTGGTTTCGGATCAGGTCGCCGTCGGCCGCCACAATCATCGCTGCCGGCAAACTTTCGTCACGATGGGTGGTTCCTTCCGGAAGGTCAATGGAGGGCGCCATTCGGTTCCTGTAAAGAGAGGGGAATATCCCTTCGAGCAAAACCGTCACGGCTTCCGGCGGACCGGTATATAAGTTTTCATCTGCGGGCCGCTCGAGTAAATCCAGGCTGATACGCACCGGAACCGGCATCACACGGGTATAAGGTGAGGATTCCAGCAGGATGGTCTTTTTGACGCCGGGTGCCTCAACGGTATCAATGCTACTTATAAACTCACTACGGATGAAGTTCAGGTTATTGACAATTTCGTGTCTGGAAGTGGGGTTGAGTACCGGAAAAAAAGGCCAGGGGATCAGGTTGATCTGGGGCCTTCCCCCTACGAAGCCAGTAGTAACGGGAATTGGGGCTGCATTCAAATCATTCAGCAAAACAGGATTCAGGCGTATGCCATAACGAAAAAAGAGATCATCCAGGTTGATGTCCCGGGCGATGCCGAGCGTTTCATCGGCAACCATCAGACTGTCCATGTCGGCAAAAACCGGATCAATAAGCCACAGCATGGAGCCACCCTGCATCAGAAATTGATCCAATATATACTTTTCCGCTTCAGAGAATGGCTCTGTGGGTTTTGCCGAAATTAAGGTTCTGTAATTGCCAAGGGCTTCAAAATTGTCACTGATCGATATCCTGTCCACTTCATAATAGTCTTCCAGGGCCCGATGAATCGATTTAACATAACGGGCTTCCAGTTCACCATGCCCCTCAAGAAATGCAATCTTTTCTTTTTCCTCTTTTGTGATGTTAAGAATGGATGATGCAAGTTTGTATTCGATGGCAAGTGTTGCCTGATGTAAGGCTTCCCTGACCGACAGCCCGGGATTGTCATGCAGTAAATGGACAGGAATTTCCCTCCCCTGATAGGAAACCAGTGCTCCGGGAAAGATCACACGCTGTGAGCTCGCATCGCCGGACCGTGTCTGCACCTGTGCCGGCTCCAGCCCTCTTTCGGCAAGCATCCGGTAATATTGCCGCAACTCCTGCGGCTCATCACCGGCAGCACGCGACGGACTGATGAACTCGTATTGAACATGATTAGACCAGGCACTGAACTCATCAAGCATCTCACGCGTATCGTTACGAAGGCGTCTAAACTCAGTGGGCAATTCCCCATCCAGATATACCCGGAAATAGACCACGTCATCGAGGTTTTGCAACATCCTTTTGGTTGCCGGAGTCAGGGAATACCGTTTGTCCGCAGTCATATCCAGACGTACAAACCACTGTTGGCCAAAAAACTGAACAGCAACAACAATCAAAAGGACGCTCAGTAAGGGAATGAGTATCCTGGCAGGTGCTGTTTTCCGCGCAAGAACCTGGTTTGTAGCCGTCAGAAATACGATGATCACACCAAGAAAATACAACACATCCCGACTGTCGATCACACCGCGCCCCATAGATGAATAATGTGGATACAAGCCTATGTTCCGGATGATATGATCGATCTGTTCGAAAGCATCCAACCTGTGGATCATTTCGAAACCAATATACAGGAACCCTGAAAGGAACAATGAGATGATGAATGCAACGATCTGGTTTTTTGTCAGCGAAGATGCAAATAACCCAACGGCTGTAAACACCATTCCGAGGAAGAAGAGTCCGGCATACGATCCCATAAGGCCTCCAATGTCAACCCCGGGAGGAGCAGCAAGGAACTGTATACTGAAGTAAAAAATCAGGGTCGGGAGCAATGCCACGGCAATCAAAACAACACCGGCAAGGTATTTTGCGAGTACGATCTGTAATGATGACAGGGGTTTTGTAACCAGCATCTCGTAAGTTCCGGAGCGAAACTCATCGGCCAAAAAGCGCATTGTAACAGCCGGTATAAGAAAAAGAAACACAAAGGGCGCCAGGGCAAAAAAGCCATTCAGGTCGGCATAGCCCCCTTCAATGACATTGAACTCGGAAGGGAAAACCCAGAGAAACAAACCGATGATTCCCAAAAAAACCGAGAGTACCACATAAGCGATCAACCCATTGAAAAAACCGTTGATTTCCCTTTTTATCAGTGCCCACATAGTAAACTTGCTATTCCGTGTCAAATTCGATGATTACCGTATCATTGATCTGCAGACCAAGCAAGGATGCTGCCTTGCCCTGGTTGATGGCAATTTCAAGAAAACCGGAGGTTCCAAACAGTACCAGTCGTTCTCCGGGAACAACATCTGAATAGGATTCATGCAATTGCCTGATCGCTTCACCGGGAAGCCGGAATCCGATCACGAATTTCCGACCCTTTCCAACCTGCCTGAAAAGCTTCTTGTCAATATTAATAACCACATTCTCATATCCATCAATAAAAATAACTTTCCCTACGATCTTTTCGGGATAGACAACCGGTTTGAAAGCGATTCGTTCATTCAGTTCCTGATGCGGATGTCCCATCTCCTGTAACGGTTTTCCGGCAGCAATCATTGCAGCAGCCTTTACAAATACGTCCTTCGTTGAAAACGTAAAATAATCAGAATCTTGTATGATCTCCAGCTCAACAGCTTCTACAGGGGTCTTATCAAAGATCAGGGAAAATATCCCGTTATCAGCGCCAATGAAGTAATGGCCCTCATGATGCACCAGGATATGGGGTGTATCAATGCCCGCTTCAGTATTGACGCCTAAAAGGTGTATGGTCCCTTTCGGAAATTCTGCATACACATTCCGCAAAACAAAGCTTGCCTGCATGATGTCGAAGCACGGAATGTCGTGCGTAACATCAATGATCTGCACACCTGGGATTCGCTGCAGCAATGCACCTTTTACTGCTCCTGCATAATGATTGCCGCTACCCCAGTCGGTCGTAAGGGTTATGATGGCCATGTGTCTGTTGCCTGTTTTTGATTTATTGTGATAAAAGTGGGCAAATCAACAAAATATCTGACAAAAATATTGTTATTTTGCACATCAAAAGTAATGAAATAATGGGTGAAAAAACAATCAAAATTGAAGGGATCCACCCCCCTGAGATTTTCGGACTGCGTGAGGAAAAACTGAAATTGCTGCAAAGCATCTTTCCGAAGCTTAAAATTGTGTCGCGCGGAGAAGAACTCATCGTGATCGGAGAAAAAGCTGAAACCGCTTTTTTTGAAGGCAAGCTGGAGCTGATGCTGGCGCACTATGACCGCTATGGCAAACTGACCGAAGAGAACATCCTTGAGATCATGGCGCGTGAAAACGGTTATGCTGCGTCAGTGACACCAAATCAAAAGGATGGGGACTTACTCCTTTACGGTCGCAACGGTATTGCAATCAAAGCCCGATCCCCCAATCAGCAGCGAATGGTCGACAGCTTTAAAAAACATGACATGCTTTTTGCCATCGGTCCGGCAGGCACAGGAAAAACATACACGGCCGTTGCACTGGCAGTGAGAGCTTTAAAAAATAAGGAGGTTCGTCGCATCATCCTGGCACGCCCCGCTGTGGAAGCCGGAGAAAACCTCGGGTTTCTGCCAGGTGACCTGAAAGATAAACTGGACCCTTATCTTCGCCCCCTTTATGATGCCCTGAGGGACATGATCCCACCGGCGAAACTCGCCACCTACCTGGAAGACGGAACCATCGAAATTGCCCCCCTCGCCTTCATGCGGGGCAGGACACTCGACAATGCCTTTGCCATTCTGGACGAAGCACAGAACGCCACCGAAAGCCAGCTGAAAATGTTTCTCACCCGGATGGGAAGGTCTGCAAAGTTCATCATCACGGGCGATATCACACAGATCGACCTCCCAAAGCACCAGGTGCCTGGCTTGTTCAGAGCCATCAAGATACTGAATCATGTAAAGGGTATCGATTTTGTTTTTCTGAATGAAAGGGATGTGGTACGCCACGACCTCGTAACAAGAATCATTGAAGCATATGCCGTTCCGGAGAAAAAAGTGAAAAATGACAAAAGAACTGAGAACTGAGAACTGGGAACTGGGAACTGGATAATTGCTGAGAACTGAGTTGTATAGGCTGGGCTTGACCAGCCTGACATGTATTATTTT
>SKTA01000044.1 GCA_007122745.1 Bacteroidales bacterium | reverse complement strand
TCCATCATGACCATGGGAAAAATGGGTGAACACTATGAACTGGTCGCATTCAAATCGGCAGGCATCTCACTCCGCCGCATCTTATGGCCCATGGTGATGATCTCATTTATTCTTGTCATAGCCGCTTTTTATTTCTCCAACAATGTACTTCCGGCAGCAAACCTCAAAGGGCTGTCATTACTTTATGATGTGCGTCAGCAAAGACCTGCATTCAACATCACCGAAGGGATATACTACCATGGCATAGATAATTTTGTGATTCGTGTAGATGAAAAAGATGATGGTGGCCAAACGCTGAGAGGGATCAAAATTTACGATCACAGCGACAGAAAGGGAAATGTAAACCTTACCATTGCCGAATGGGGAAATATGGCAATGACCCAGGACAAGCGCTACTTGGTTTTGACACTTTATAACGGCACCAATTACCAGGAGGACGCCGATCTTGGCCCGCTGGAACGCAGCAGGCCTTTCCAGCGCACACATTTCAGACAACAGGTACGAAAGTTTGACCTGAGCATGTTTGACCTTGCACGAACGGACGAAGAACTGTTTCGGGGCAACTTCAGAATGCTGAACATCAGCCAGCTCATACACTTTGAAGACTCACTCTCACACCAGCTGGATCGCAGGAAGGAATCTTTTATACGCACCTACAAGCGGCGCTTTCATCACCTGATGCAACTTCAGGAAAAAGAGTACTTTACTGAGATTATATCTGAAGACTCAATAAATGGCACTTTTCGTTTTTCTGACTCTGATTATCTGATCAACAGTGGTATTGATGTACGGCAGGTTTATGCAAGTACCATGGATATGGTGCGCACCAACAGAAGTCAGACAAACATGTCGCACGAAGATTTCAGGCAACGCAAACGAACCCTGGCACGATACCAGATCGAATTTCACAGGAAGTTTACCCTGTCTTTTGCCTGTGTTGTATTGTTTTTAATTGGTGCGCCTTTAGGGGCCATAATCCGCAAAGGGGGATTCGGATTGCCACTGGTGTTTTCAGTATTGCTATTTGTTGTTTTTCATGTTATTTCAATGATGGGTGAAAAATTTGTCAGGGAAGGCGTATTGGAAGCGCATCAGGGGATGTGGCTGGCACCCGTGGCATTGCTGCCGATTGGCATACTCCTTACCCTTAAGGCAACAACAGACTCTTCTTTACTTGATACCGACAGTTATCTGCAGCGGATTGAGAAGCTTTTTTACTTCCTGATCAGAAAAAAATCAAAAACAACATCATAAGTTTATGCGAATATTACAGCTTTGTCATAAGATCCCTTACCCGCCAACAGATGGCGGTTCCCTGGCCATGAACCAAATTACCCAGAACCTAATCAGACACGGTTTTGAAGTGAAAGTGATCGCCCTGGCACCATCCGGAAACGAATCCGTCATCGAAAGGATACCGGAAGATTATACAAAGGAAACACAGTTTGAAGTATTTCCCATCGATACAAGAGTTAAACTATGGCCTGCATTCAGGAACATTTTCACCCGTGAATCGTATAACATTTCCCGCTTCCATTGTAGAAAGGTAACCAAACGTTTGGCGGACCTTCTTCAAAAAGAAAAATTTGACATCATACAGCTGGAAGGATTGTTCCTGACACCCTATATTCCCGTGATCAGACAACATACTGGCAGCCCTTTACTGTTCAGGTCCCACAACATTGAGCATTTTATCTGGGAAAGGATGGCGCGTGCCACCTCACATCCTTTAAAGAAACTATATCTGAAGTTTTTGGCCAGACGGCTAAAAGCCTACGAGATGAGAACGGTACATCAGGTCGACGGGCTGGTGGCCATTTCTCCTGTTGATATGAACTTTTTTAAGAAAAACGGCTATTCGCAGCCAGGCGTAACCATCCCCTTTGGCATAGACACAGAATCTTTCAAACCTAAAGATCAAGTCGCAAACAAAAATACTGTCTTTCATATTGGAAGCATGGATTGGCGCCCCAACCAGGAGGGGATCAAATGGTTCTTGGAGGAGACCTGGCCACTGGTCATCAAACATCATCCCGGGTTAAAGTTTGTATTGGCCGGCAAGAGCATACCGGAAGCGTTTTATCAATATGCAGGGCCCACGGTTTCGGTTGTCGGTGAGGTCCCTGATGCAGCCGATTTCATGAACTCCCATGAGCTCATGGTTGTCCCTTTAAAATCGGGAGGAGGCATGCGGATCAAAATCATTGAAGGGATGGCCGCAGGTAAGGCCATTGTTTCCACAAGCATTGGTGCTGAAGGGATCAACTGCCGGCATAATGAGCACATTCTCCTAGCCGACACACCGGAAGAGATGGCAGATGCTATTGTTCACTGTTTTAAAAACAGAGAGTTGATCAGCAAAATTGGCACCCGGGCGCATGCATTTGCAACAGAGCAACACAACGTTAAACCCATCATCGATAAGCTGATCAGCTTTTACAACAGATTTTACAAAACCTAAAGATTTTAATTAATACCTTTGCCAGACCTTCGGTATCGGAGCAAAGCACAATACTTTAACAAGCTTTGGTTTGAAAAAAAAGATTTTTATCATACTTTCCAGAATACCTTATCCATTGGAAAAAGGTGATAAGCTCAGGGCTTTTTATCAGATTAGTGAGCTCTCAAAGAACCATGAACTGATCTTATGCGCGGTCAGTGATAGAGAACCACATCCGGATGCGATGAGGATACTGGGCGAGTTTTCCAATTCCATCTATTTTTTCAGAATCAGAAAAGCAGATATCCTTTGCAGGCTAATGAAAGCTTTGTTTTCATTGAAGCCCTTTCAGGTAGCTTATTTTTACAAAAAAAGCATAAAAAAGAAGATTGATGCGCTATTGGAACAACATCGGCCGGATCACATCTTTTGTCAGCTGATCCGGACAGCAGAATATGCCTGGAACAGCAATATTGATAAGACCATCGATTATCAG
>SKTA01000061.1 GCA_007122745.1 Bacteroidales bacterium | reverse complement strand
AATACGATGTATCCGCCACCGGTAACATCTCTTTCCGGATCCCAGTAGCTTACATCATGCCATGTGTAAAGGTTTACAGCATTTACAAAGACGCGTGCATTTTGTATACCGGCATTTTGCAAGATGCTTGGAGGCAGGGTATAGCTTAGTGTCAAATCCTTAAATCTGAGATAGTCACCTTTTTCAAGGAATCTTGAAGTACCCCACTCATTGGCTCCCATTTGGTTGTTGACCAATGGCTTAGGATTCGATACCATATCGCCGGGCTCTTTCCAGTGGTTCAACAGGTCTGCATTCTGGTTGCTTCCCCAGTTGAAGCCATCGCTTCTGGTGTAACGGCTTTCCATGATGTATACATAATGGCCCAGTTTAAATTCGAAGAACATTGAAAGGCCAAATCCCCTCCAAAAGAGGTCATATCCGAAACCACCGAAAATACTGGGTTCCATGTTACCTCTATATACCCTTCTTGCTTCAGTGTAAGAAGGTGTAAGGTCTCCATCTTCATTATAGTAGAGGCTTTGTCCATTGGCAGGGTTCACACCGGCCCAGTCATAAACGTAATAGTCGGAGTAACCACCACCGATGCGGAATCTTCTCCAGAATCCATGAGCAATTTCTTCCTCACCGCCAAGGTCAAGGATTTCAACCTTGTTGCGTCCGGCGTTACCTCTCAGGTTAAGCATTACATCACCTAAGTTCATGTTATAGGTCAAATTGGCTTCTAACCCACGGTTTACCATTTCACCAATGTTAATCCTGAAGGCTGATGCACCGGCAGTTCTGGAAATAGGCATGCTTAGGAGCATTTCGGTAGTTCCTCTCTGATAGTACTCAAACGATCCCTGCAGGTTTTGCATAAGTGCAAAATCCAAACCGAAGTTATAAGTAGTATTGAGCTCCCAGGTGAGGTTCGGGTTGGGGATACGTGTAGGGTTCATGGCACCGATGCCGTTGTAAACGGCTGCACCATATGTTCCGTACTGGTCGTAAATTCCAATGCCGTCGTTACCGCTGATACCGTAGCTGGCACGCAGTTTAAGCATATTCACCCAGTCCAGGTCGCTCATGAATTCCTCGCGGTGGATGTTCCACGAACCACCTACTGACCAGAAGGTAGCCCAACGGTTTTCTGAACCGAACTTAGAGTTTCCATCACGGCGAACGCTACCCTGGAAGAAGTATTTGTCATCAAAGTTATAGTCAAGAATTCCAAAGAAAGACATCAGGGAATATTCGCTAAAAGAATAACTTGCCCTTGAGTCGGGTTGCGCTGATACGTTGAGGTGGGGGATTTTGTAACCCAAATTCGTACCATATGCATAGTGATAGTTAAATTGGTGCATGAAAGCTTCCTGACCTGCCAGCACCCTGTAGTTATGGACGTTCGCAATCGAACCCATGTAGTTAATGGTGTTGGTTGTCGTGAATCGCTGCAGCCTGGTATTGGAAACCTGCAAGGTACCCGTTTCACCAGTTCCACCGCGGGGGTCCCACCATCTGCGACCTTCTCCATTCATTATTTCAACGGAGTTGCTCGACCTGATCACAAGACCATCCAGAGGATTTAGCTCACCATATACTGTTCCCAGCACACGATATTGTCTTTCCCACTGATCTTCAAACGCAGCACTGGCTATGAAGTTGGAATTTGAGTTAGAAGGCAGGTTAAAGTTGTAAGAACCATCTTCATTATAAGGCAGGTGCCATGGCAACAAATTCAATGAGGCCCAAAATGGGTTCACAAAGTACATCGCGTCATTTGGTCTGTCGTCCATGAAGGAGTAAGAAGCATTAACATTCGTACCGACGGTGAGCATGCTACCGACTTTCTGGTCGACATTGCTTCTGAAGGAAATCCTTTCCAGGCCGGTGTCGATCATGATACCTTCCTGGTTCATGTAACTTCCGGATGTGTAGTAAGT
The DNA here is from genome assembly GCA_007122745.1 of Bacteroidales bacterium. Taxonomy (GTDB): domain Bacteria; phylum Bacteroidota; class Bacteroidia; order Bacteroidales; family UBA7960; genus PUPG01. Next base: position 9,190 of record SKTA01000061.1, on the reverse strand, counting down.
GGTTCTGTCCGTTCCGCCGGAAACGTTAAACTCATATTCAGTAAAAATGCCATCGCGGAAGGCAGCATCCATCCAGTCGAATGTCTGCACTGGCTGTCCGTTAAGGGCTTCATTGTCCGGGTCGTCCGGAAAGTTGGTTGGCAGGTTCTCTCCGGCATAAAAGCCTGCGAAAAGGGCACCACCGGCTGCAGAGGAATAGGTTTCGGGATCGAAGCCTGAGTTGATGATCGCCGTACGGTTGTAGCGATAAATCTCATCAGCTGTCATGAACTGATAATCGTTATCATTCACCTTTTGAGAAACTCCACTGCGTACGCGGAAGTTGATCCTGGCATCTTCTCCTGCACGTCCTCTCCGGGTGGTGATCAGAATTACACCGTTTGCGGCCCTTGAACCGTAAATGGAAGAGGCAGCAGCATCCTTAAGTACCGTAATGGACTCAATGTCGCCGGGGTTCAGGTTCGACAATGCATTACCTGTAGAGGTAAAGATGTTCCAGTCACCTGATGCCACGGGTACACCGTCTACCACATACAAGGGTTCCTGTCCTGCGTTAATGGAGCTGAAACCCCTGATACGCACCTGCGATGCAGCACCCGGCTGACCGGATACACTCTGGATTTGCATACCCGCTACCTGACCTTGCAATAGCTTTTCAGGGCTTGTTGCAGGCATATTGCGGATCTGGTCGCCGCTAACAGTTGCAATCGCCCCTGTCGCAGCTTCTCTCCTTTGCTGGCCGTAAGCAACAACCACGACCTCTTCAAGACCCACAACAGCTGACTCCAAAGCCACATTAATTACGTTGCGGCCATCAACAGGAATTTGCCTGGTAGTCATCCCGATAAATGAAAAAATCAGCGTACCGTCAGCGGGTGTACTGAGCTCATATCTACCGTTGATGTCAGTTACTGTACCGATGGTCGTCCCCTGAACCTGAATCGTAACACCAGGCAGGGTGGCCCCATCAGCGGCATCGGTAACTGTACCGGAAACCTGTATTTGCTGCCCAAATAGGGAAGACCCGACAAAGAGCAGCAGACCCATTAAAATGAAAACTCGCTTCATCATGTTGTTTTTGTTTTAGTTAATAAATAATTACCATAAATGGTTTATGCTTTGATTGGACTTCAAATTTACTACGTTTTTTCCAAATAACAAGAAAAAAATAAAAAAAAGTTAAATCATCATTAAACTTGTAATCATTTATTATGCAGTCTAAAAACGCTTAAAGCCAGACAATAAAAGGATTTAATAAAATACAAGAATGCCCCAGCCCCATTGTTGAATCCCTCAAAACAGTGAATTATAATAAGTTAAAACATTTTTTTGCCAAAAAAAAATCATTATTTTTAGGCACGAATATTGTGGCTGTAATCATAAAAGAATAAAACTTTTAAACCATTCTAACGTTATTATATACAACGAGATGCACAAAACAGCAATCTGCAAACAATAATCCCGGATTATCAAATTATCCCGCAGCAAGGATTCTATTTAAAGGCTTAGGCATCATGATGAAACACAAAACAAACATAGCATTCTTCCTCCCTGCAGCTTTTTTTATAATCCTGCTATTCCCTGGCAGTTTAAGTGCGCAAAGAAACATGGAAACGAACACGCCAAATGTCTTCACCGGGTTGGGGCAAATGGAAATGGAACACCCCCGGCAAAAAGTATTCCTCCATACTGACAAGGAAGAGTACATAGCCGGAGAAAGCCTGTGGATCAAAGCATACAACGTTAATGCCATAAGTCACGAACCCGATTTGCGCAGCACCAACCTTTATGTTGAACTATTTAATGTTAAGGGCGATGTGGCATCAATAATCATGCTGCGCCTTGAAAATGGGATCGCACACGGCGACATATTGCTTCCTGACTCTCTTCCGGCAGGCAGCTACCGGTTGAGAGCTTACACCGATTGGATGCGTCTTTTTGATGAGTCCTTGCTGTTTAGCAAAGACATATTGATCCATAATCCCATTGAAGAAAACTTCATTAAACGCAGGGATGTCTGGAGAAACAGACTGTTTAACAATCGTTTACAACGTGAAAAAGACAACATGCAGTTTGCATTTTTTCCTGAAAGTGGCCATTTGCTTTCAAACGTTGAGAATAATGTTGCTTTCAAGGCAGCAGACAAGCACGGAAGAGGTGTTAAGGCCGATGGCATCCTTTATGATGAAAATGGCCGGGAAATTTTATCCTTCCAAACCTTTCATAACGGTATGGGGTCTTTCAGTTTCATTCCCGAGGAGGGTAAAAGATATCATGCAGCGATTACCTATGAAAATGGTGATGACATGAACATTAAGTTGCCTGCCGTTAAATCATACGGATATACTTTATCAGTTGACCAGTCAGAAGATTTTGTAACAGTGATTGTCAATGGCAGACCCAATCCCTTAAGCCATCATGGCGACCAAACGATGACATTGTTTGCACACAGCAGGGGTGTTGCCGTGCACGAGGAAACCATTGACCCGTCGGTCAATGAACATCTTATCCGCATACACTGTAATCTGTGGGAGGAAGGGGTCGGTCAAATAGTTCTGTTTCATGCCGAAGGATATCCCCTCGCCGAACGCATGGTCTTTATTAACAAGGGAGAGGTTTTAACATCGGAGGTGCACGCACAAAGGGTAATACAGAATGGTCAGGAGTTTGTGGAAATTAGCATTTCCCCTGAAACGGTCCCCGATCAAAGCCATTTTTCTGTTTCAGTTGTGGATACCGGCTCAGAAACTACTGACTACAGGTCAAATATTGCTACCAGTCTGTTATTGTTTGGTGAGATTGATTATGCTGTTGCAGACCCCTGGTTTTATCTTCAGCCGGGATCTGACCAGGCAGCCCTGGCAGCAGATCTCGTAATGATGACGCACGCCTGGAGGCGCTTTGACTGGAAGCAACCGGCAGTTGATGTGCATCCCGAAATACAGCATTACTTTCCGAAAGGCATTAGTGTCAGGGGCCAGATTCTGCCGGTAAGTTCAGGATATAAAACCGGCGAAATACGGCTTGAGCTGGCCATATACCAGGATGGTGCACACACCTATGGAACAGCAACTGATGAAGAGGGGTTCTTTTCTTTCACAGATCTTGATCATGAGGGTTTATTTACTGCGAATCTGCGTTTGGAACAACGGCCTCAAAGAAGGCCCATGCGCCTGGAGCTTGATGGCAAGGATTTATCAGGCATCCAGTACGAAAAAAACACACACGCGCGGGGATTCCTGACAACCTCAAGAGGTGATGACTGGGAAAGGGTAAGGAGGCCACGAACCTTCATGAGAAGGGAAAAGCTCTTCGAACCCTCACAGAGCACCCACTCCATGTATGACAATGCAGACCAGGTGATCTATTTTGATGACATCCACGATCAATACAACAGCATGTTTGACATACTTCGCACAAGGGTTCGCGGATTGAGAATCATAAATGGGGAGATCGTATTGCGGGGGTTTTCCAGCTTCCGCCATAGCAACGAGCCGGTTTATCTGATCGATGAATTGCAGGTAAACCGTTCAGCCTTCATGAACATAAACATACATGAAGTTGACCGGCTTGTGGTTATTTCAGGGTCCAGTGCAGCGATTCTTGGAAGCCGTGGCGCAAACGGTGCGCTGCTGATTTACACAAAAAGGGGCGACAGCAAGGGGTCAAGCTCTTATGAGCTAAGCATAAAAGGCTTTCATGTTCCATCAGAAACCTTTGAAAGCAGTATCCATACAGAATATTATTCCGGAAAGAACATTTGCCGAACCATTTTGTGGGAGCCCGATGCACAAACCGGTGATGACGGTCAAATAAGGTTGTCACTGCCTGCCAATGAGCAGTTGCGTAACAGCAGGTTAATATTACAGGGTATAAGCACAGACGGTCGCATTACACATACTGATGTAATACTCGAATCAAATTAAAATTTTAGAATTATTTTTGTATCATTGACAAAAAAAATCTCAAGGGTTCATTATTTAACTATCACAAAATCCCATCAAGCAATGAAGCACACAGTTATTATTTTAATGTCATCAATCGTACTCTCCGGATTATTCATTTCCAGCTTAGCCGGCCAGGTTCGTCAGGAGCGGCACCAAACCAAGGAGCGGCAAATTCAGCTCAACGAGCTGGCATCAGAAGAGATACAAAATCTCTTTCAGGAACCCCTGGAGGGTACCGTTTACGGAAAGGGAGCAGAATTAAGCACGCTTATGAATTACAACGTTTTGCTGGATGTATTCTTTGTTGTGGATAATGGCAGCAAGTCGTGGGTTAAGCCCGAGGAAAGCGACTCCATTCGAATAGGGGAGTTTCTGTTTTACTTCTATCCCAAGGTTGGTTATTTTGAAGTGATTTCCCAACCTGAAGAAGAATTGGTGCTACGCAGACACATGATGGACATATCTGCTCAAACGGTTGCCGTGGGTGCCTACGGAACCCCGAGTCAGGTTGCGTCAACCGAGGCTGTCCGGTCAGTTCATGAATCCAGCGAATTTGAAAGCGTTCACCAGGCTGCCATGATGAGAAATCCGGGTGGTGATGAGCTGCATATTACCCTGAGAAGGGAGGAAGCTTTTTACATGGTTCCCGGTAGTGAACCTTTCAGCATAAACAGCCGGCGCGCCTTGCGCCGCGAATTTCCCGACCACGGCAGGGACCTGGTTAGATATGTTAGGCGAAACAACATCGAATTTAGCGAAACCGAAGAGATGATTCAGCTGGCTGAATACATACGAAGTCTTCTGGATGATTAGTATTCTTTAAAATCAACTGCAAAAAAGGGGGCAGCATCCACGATGCGCCCCCTTTTTTCAACGTTTACGGTATCACAAATTACGTGCGACCCGCTTCAATCGGTAGCCAAGTCACTAGTGGTTTGGCTGTACGAGATTATTTGTAGCCTGTTCTGACTGTGGTATTGGCCAGATGTAGTTGGGATTGTTCGGATCAACTGACGATGCTTCTCCTTTTGCACGATATGTATCCCCTGTTCTCTGGATGTCCATGTTGTCAATCCCTTCACCCAAAAACTCCATGCTGCGTTCCAAAAGCAAACGATCAATGAAGTTATCCAGGTTGTTTATGTTGAGTGGATCTGCGCCGGAGTTAGACCTTAGAAATACGGCATTTAACAATTCAAGGGCGCGTGCATTCACATTGCCGGCATTCATTGCTTCGGCTTCAGCAAGGTTCAAGATCACTTCGGCATAACGCATTACAGGAGCCCAGTCAAGGTGCGGATTTTCAACATATTTCATGATAAATATCTGATCTTCACCAAACACCGGAACGGTATCAGTCAGCTGGCGACGGGCATCAGTATTCGGAAAAGCATCACTGCTCCACAACTTACTATCCTGATTCAATGAATACTCATTGTTTCCAATAGGATTCGGAGAAAAATAATGAGCCAGTCCGTTTTGTGTACCGGGCTGCTCTGTAGGTGTCATGGGTATGGAAAATATTGCCTCAGGACTGGTATAATTTCTAAAGCCATCTTCAAAAGCAGGGTTCAGGGCATATTGTATTCCTGAAGGAGCCTGAAAGGGGGCAGATGCAGAAACAATTTTGTTTGCTTCGGCAATTACATTCCCCCAGTCGTTCATATGTAGATAAACCCTGGTTTTAAAAGCAATCACAGAGCTCTTGTTAAGCTGAGTTACCGTTGCGTTGCTGTTAGGTCCGTCAACGTCTTTCATCAGCGACTCAGCCATATCGAGATCTTCCAGAATTTGTTCATAGGTTTCTGCAAGGGTTGCCCTGGCCTGGTGGTTGTCGTCGGAAGAACGTTGTGCCGTAATACGCAATATTGCTCCCCAGTTACCCGGATCCCTGCTGTATGCATGGGCATAAAACTGTATGAGATGATGGTAGGCAATCGCCCTCAGTGCGAGGGCTTCGCCAACATACTGATCATACTGTTCAGGAGTTAGCAGGTTGTCACCAAGGATCATCTCTTCATTGAGTTCCATGCCTTCCAGGAACATGTTTACCCTGTTTACTGCTGTATAGATCACAGCCCACACGTTTAAGACTTCCTGTGAAGCAGCCGCTACATTGTTATTCCACACCATAAGGCCCGTGGCACTGTTAGAACGGTGGTTGATAAAATTATCGCCCCTTATGGAGTTATATACCTGGTAACGTCCTCCAAGGTACTGGCCGCTTTTAAAGGCTGAGTAAACTCCTCTTACCTGCGCTTCAATCCTTTCTGTAGTATCAAATGCAGACAAGTCAGAAATATTTGTTTCGGGCACTGGCTCCAGCAAGTCATCGCTACATGCGTTGAAACCGGCTGCAATAAGCAGCACTAAAAATATGTTTAAAACTCTTTTTTTCATAATGTGTCTGTTTTTGTGTTAGAAAGAAATGTTTGCGCCCAGGGATATTGTTCGTGCCTGCGGTACTGAGTTACGATCAACACCGGGGGCAAGGGTTGTATCACCCATTGACGAAATCTCAGGGTCAGCACCCGAATAACCTGTTATGGTTAGTACGTTAAAGAGCTGAGCGTAAATGCGGGCATTTGTAATGCCAACCCCTCTCAGAAAGTCATTGCTTAAAGAATAGCCAATACTCAAATTCCTGACTTTCAGATAGTCTCCTCTTTCTACATTCTGCGATTGCACAAAAGTGTTTCCACTTGAGATATTGTCACCCCATACAGGTTTTGGGATATCTGTGATATCGCCGGGCTGCTTCCAATAGTTTTCAGCCACATAGGCCTCATTTTGCCAGAAACGCATATCCCTCAAACCGGTGATGGTACCGTTATATATATAGAAATCAAGTGCAAACGTGAGTCCAATGTTAAAGTCCCAGTTCTTATAACGAAAGCTATTATCCAGACCACCAATAAAGCGAGGGATCGGGCTGCCGAGTGCCACACCATCCTCTTCTTCGGTGAGTGCCCTTGAGAGGGTACCATCTTCTTCTCTCCATCCGGCCTGTCCTTCTGGCCAGTTAGATCCGTGGCCGTAATAAACCACTGAGGTGGAACCATCTTCGTTGATACGGTTAAACATCCTTCTGCCGGTTTCCGGGCAAACACCCAATGTTTCGATACCCCAAAGCATCCCGATTGGATAGCCTACCATCGTTCTGTTTGTAGGCTCGTTAAGGGTTGTGGTTCCGGCAAAACCAACTATGTAGGCTGTACCTTCAACCAGTGAGGTTATTTCATTTTCCATGTAGGTAAAGTTAAAGTCTGTAACCCAGGAGAAGTCCCTCGTTGTAATGTTATAGCTGGTCATTTCAAATTCAAAGCCATAATTGATCAATGAACCGATGTTTTGCGGAAGGCTATTGCCGGGAATACCCTTTGATGGTGACTGGGGCACGTCAAGAATGAGGCCGTCAACATCATTATGGTAATAACCCAGGTCAAATTGCAGCCTGTCATCAAGGATGGCAAATGCAAAACCTACATCGTATTTATGGCTGGTCTCCCATTCCAGTGCGGCGTTTCCGGCCTGGTTGAAGAAAAGTGTACTCTGGTTAAAATAGGTTCCCGTTCCGTAAAGGAACAGAGAGGCATAGCTTGATACACCGGTGATATTACCCACTTTACCATAGCTGGCTTTCAAGCGAAAGTCGGAAAAAACATCTCCCATTAAGCTGGTTTGGAAAAAGTCTTCACGCGACACGTTCCACATCAGCGATGCACCGCCAAAATTACCATACTTGTTGCCGGCGGCCAGTCCGGAATAACCATCTCTTCTGCCACTAAACTCGAGGAAATAGCGTCTGTCCCAGTTTATGTTTGCTCGTCCGAAAAACGATATGAAATAATTTTCGAAAAGCATTTGTGCAGGGGGCACTTGTTCGGTAACCCAGTTCCCCTGGAAGTTCCGGAAGAACGGATCACCCAGCTCCGAGCGCCATGCGCTCCATCCGTTATATTTTGAATGCTGCTCTTCAGATCCCACGAGGAGATTTACGTGCAGGTCATCGGCCGCGGTAAACATATAATTTAACGTATTGGTCCAGTTCCAGCGGGTTCGGCGGTCGAAGTAGTTAAATGCGTCACCACCGCGTGTAACGCCATCGCCATGGTCCGGATGCCAGAATTGTTTTGATTCCAGGCTATGGTTATCAAGTCCGAAAACAGAGCGCAGCACAAGTCCATCAATAAGCTCCAGGTTAAGACTCACATTACCAATCACCCTGTCGCCTTCAGATATTGCATAATTGTACTCCTGAAGCCATGCAGGATGGAAAAAGCCAACAGGCTGGGCATTTTCAAGTCGTCCGACATTGTTACCTGGCCAGTTGATGTTATATGAGCCGTCTTCCAGGAAGGCAGGCACATTCGGTGCAGTAACCAGCGGCAGCCTGCCGGCACCGGAGGTGTTAAACTGGCCACCTGCGAGTGATCCTGTTGATGGAGAGTTGGTGTAAGTATTTGCATAGCTGACATTCGCGCCAAAAGACAGCCAGTCGGTCATGCGGTGATCAATGTTCATGCGCGCATTGGTACGCTGGTATTCGTTGGTAATGAGAATACCTTCATGGTCAGCAAAGCCCGCTCCAAAAAAGTACCTGGTGTCTCGTGTACCCCCGGATATACTCACCGAGTGTGAATGCTGAAAGCCGGTCTGATACACATAATCGTACCAATCTGTGTCTATCAGGTTTCCATCTGAATCATACATGAGCACATAAGAGGGGCTAAAGCCTGCATTTTCGCGTGCAGCATTCTTTGTTTCCACAAACTGCTCGGCATTCATCAAGTCAAACAAATTGGCCGGTGATGTCCAGCCGGTATTCATATCGTAGCTAACCCGCAAATCGCCTTCCGCTCCTCTTCGGGTGGTGATCAGAATCACACCGTTGGCAGCCCGTGAGCCATAGATCGCGGTTGCAGACGCATCTTTAAGTATTTCAATAGACTCGATGTCTGACGGACTGATGTCACCAAGCGGATTAACAGGTGCTGCCGTACGTCCAATGTCACCGGTAAACACAGGCACTCCATCCACTATGTACAAGGGGCTGGAGCTTCCGGTTATGGAGTTGTATCCGCGAATCCGGATAACGGGTGGATTTCCAAGAACCGCATTTGGCATGGTCAGGCTCACACCTGAAGCTTTACCCTGCAGTGCCTGGTCAAAGGACTGGATAGGGACGGTTCTGATCGCTTCACCACTAACGGAAGAAATGGCGCCGGAAATATCCCTTCGTT
>SKTA01000140.1 GCA_007122745.1 Bacteroidales bacterium | reverse complement strand
CGCTCCGCCTCATCCTTAAAAGCCTCAGGCACCACAATAAAAAAGTCTTTCACCTCCATTGCGTGGAGATTTTGATTAGGAACGGAACCATAAAGATCAGGTGAAAGAAAAGCAGTTCCGTCAAAAGCGATAAATTCACGCAGGTTCTCGCCCGAAACGCGAAAGCGTTGATTGTTTCCTGTTTGTGTGGTTTGCTGGTTGCGGATATTGAACCGATCGGTAACATCCCAAATCTGAACACTGCTGGGGGCATTTGACAGATCAAACTGTAAAATGTTTCCCGGCCCCAGGTGGTCCACATCCCTGAATGAAAATTGCGGACCGGAGAAAGAAAGTGAAGAGGCTGCATTTACTATCAGGTAGTTGAGCCATCCACGCGATCCGGACACAGGTCTGTTGTAAGAGAGGCTGATCGACAGTGAATTTTGTGTGTCCGTTTGGAACGCCATTTTAGCCACTCCAGGGTGGGCAAAGTCGGTGTTTGGGTCGGTTGGGTTGAAAGCTGCAATCGGAATATCCATCTGGCTTCCTCCCGCCTGAAGGGTAAAACGACTCGGGACAGGAGCCCTGGCAGCCACATAGGCCTCAACCACCGCCTGACGGTTTGGGATTAAATGATCCATTTCAAAAGGAAACTGCTGCGCAGGTCCGGCATCAAAAACCTCCCCGAACCAGATTCTGCCACTTTCAAGCAAGTTGCGCAGGTCTCTTTGATGCACAGCCCTGTTCAGGAATTCATTTACCTGATGGGTCGGCTCATCGGAGATGCTCTCCTGATGTTCAATCCGTTTTCCAGGTCCCAGATCGGCAGTGATGAAATAACAGTTCTCAGTGGCATAAAGATGCCTCTCATATCTGAAAAAATGGTCATCCTCGTCAAAGTGCCAAATATCGGGCGATTCTCCGTAAAAAAGGATATAATCATTTTGCCCGAATGTGCCGGTTGATGAGCCCGAAATGTAAATTGCATTTTCTAAAAGGTCCCTGGGTGCATATTCGCTATTGGCATCAGGTATTGTTCCTCCCCCGTTGCCGTATATCCGGATGTTTTGTTTTTGTATGGATGAGGGATTCATGCCAAGCTCCTGCAGGTCGTTATATGTCAAACGGTGTATGCCGGTTTCATCAACGCAGAACCGGAACCAGTCACCTGACGCAAGCACAGAGTTATCGGAATAAGTCACACTGGAAGTATAACTGATATCCGGATCATAAAATGGTTCAAGAGAGAGCTCAAAGGATGCCAGCTTTCGGTATGAGTCAGATTCAGCATCATATATAAATGGGAAAAAGCTGATTACGGTATAATACTCTTTTCTGGTATTCTGCATAGACTGACGCACCCTGATCTCCTCCTCATGGAAAGAGACCTTACGCAGCAAAGCATCCTCACGCTCCGGCACAGGGATGAATTTCTTATTATTTAATGAAGGTTTGTATGAAAAGAAAGGAACTTGCAGCTTTTTGCTTTTGCGAAACATAGGAACTTCCGGTTTGCTGTCGCCATAAACAGCATCTTCGAAGTAGATTATTTCAATATAGCCGTCTTCATTAACAGGAAAAAACGTGGGTTCCTGCCATTTGAGCGTATATTTTGAATGGCCTGAACCATAAGAGGAATTAAGGCCAAACACCGCAACAATCGCAAATAATATAGTTTTTATTAAGTTCAATTTCATAATAACCAACAAAACCTCCGGTCGCATTAAAAACAAGTGTCAAAGTTATAACAAAAGAGCCACCGGTAAGTTTGACGATATAATAAACGTCAAAACAAAGTGATTATTTTGTCATTGAAATACAAGAAACAAACTGAATCATATCTGTAAAAAACAATAGTATTGTATATTTGTTTGGCAAATTATACGTTACTTGTATACAATTATTCAATTTTTGATCTTTTGGATGAACATTTGGAAATAGGGAAGCTCACATATTGTCGCCGGTTTTTTCTGATCTTGGTTTTCACACTGATCATTTATGGTGTGAACGATGCAAGCGGGCAGGATCCGGTTTTTTCGCAGTTTTATGCTGCTCCGATATACCTGAATCCCGCATTTGCCGGTTCCACAAACTGTTCCCGGGCTGTTTTTAATTACAGAATGGTCCGGTCGATCGAGAACCTGCACACGGCAAATTTTTCCTATGATCGCTTTGTCGACAGGCTTAATGGTGGCGTTGGGCTTATCGCCACAACAGATCAGACCAACATGTTGTTTAGTCGCAACAGCATTCACGGCATGTATGCCTATCACCTGAGGGTAACATCCGACTTTAGCATCAATTTCGGCATGCAGGCCGGATACATTTTGAACAATGTGAAGTGGAACAAGTTTGTTTTTCCCGACCCCTCAGAATCAGAACCTGATAACACATGGCAACATTCCATGGATTTTGCTGCCGGGATCCTTTTTTATTCCGATCGTTTTTATGGCGGTGTTTCAGCGCACCATTTGCATGAGCCAGACATGAGTATTATGGATGAGGGCAATGCATATCTGCCAATGAAGTTAACCGGGCATTTGGGTATGTATTTCGAACCCGGAAGCGGGGATCCCAGGCGCAGGGATCAGCCGGAATATTATTTTTCACCAAATCTTGTTTATCAACATCAGGGTGACCATAACCATCTGAGCGCAGGGATGTACTTTGGCATAAAGCCTGTAATGCTTGGAGTATGGTACCGCCATTGGTTTGACCACAATGGCCTGATTCCCAATAACTTTCTTGTTGCACTCGTTGGGATAAACATGGGAGATTACCGTATTGGCTTAAGTTATGATGTTTCCACAACCGGATTATCAGGAGATATCTATACCGCTTTGGAGCTCAGTATGGCATTTCGTTTTAATTGTCACCAAAGAAATATTGGCGGCAGAATAATAAATCATCCAAGTTTTTAGTTACTTTTGTGATTATCTTTTAAAACAATACACCATGACAAGGTATTTTAAAAATCGTTTGCCGGTTTTCCTTACAATTGTCCTGATTTCCATTTCTATTTCTTCTTGTGGTTTGTTTCAAACCGAAAGTTCAAGAACCACGGGCTGGGCTTTGGGCGACCCGGAGGTTGGAGAGTTTGGCAGATCAAGAATACGTGTTCAGGATCCGGGACCGGGAATGGTGCCGATTGAAGGCGGATCTTATCTTATGGGCAGGACCGATGAAGATGTAATGTCTGACTGGAACCATATACCGCGTAGAGTCAGCGTATCCTCATTTTTTATGGATGAGACAGAAGTCACAAATTTTGAGTACAGGGAATATCTCCACTGGCTTAACCGTGTTTTTGGAAGCAATCATCAAAGGTATCTGGATGCACTTCCCGATACACTTGTGTGGCGTGATCCGTTGGCATACAATGAACCTTTCATAGAAAATTATTTGCGGCATCCGGCCTACGATGATTATCCGGTTGTAGGCGTCAGCTGGGTTCAAGCAGCAAATTATGCTGCCTGGCGTACCGACAGGGTTAACGAGTGGATATTGATTCAGAACGGATATCTTGAGATGAACCTGAATGATCAGACACCTGCGAACCACTTTACCACATTAGGTTACCTTTCGGGTAGTTATGAAGGCCTTGTTCGCGAGGACATCCAACGACGGGTAAGATGGGAAGATGGCCTCCTGTTCCCACGTTACCGGCTTCCCACTGAAGCGGAATGGGAATATGCTGCATTGGGCCTCATTGGAAGCACTGACGGTGAATTGCAGGTAAACAGAAGAACCTTTCCATGGGAAGGTAGTAATGTAAGAAATCCCGACAGAAGAGACCGTGGTGAGTTTATGGCCAATTTTCAGCGCGGCCCCGGTGACTTGAGCGGTACCGCAGGAATTGACTTTGGAAGCGGAGATATCACCATGCCTGTTTATTCATTTAACCCAAATGATTTTGGACTTTATAACATGGCGGGCAACGTTAATGAATGGGTCAAAGATGTTTTCAGGCCACTCTCCCATGAAACCGTTGCAGAATTCCGTCCTTTCAGGGGTAATGTATTCATGACGATAGCCAGAGATGAAGGTGGCAACATTTTGTTCGATGAAGAAGGCAATGTGATTTATGAAGAGATCACGGAAGGAGAGAGAAACTATCGGCAGGGCGATTACATTAACTATCGTGACGGCGACAGCATGTCTGCAATAGCTGAGGATTTTCCCGTTTATCCGGAAAATCAAACCCTTATCACCAACCAAAGCAGGGTTTATAAAGGGGGAAGCTGGAGAGATCGCGTATACTGGTTGTCTCCCGGTACCCGCAGACACCTTGATCAAAACCAAGCGACCAACGATATCGGCTTCCGGTGTGCAATGGATCAGATCGGTGGCACGCAATCGCGATGAAAAACCAAAATCATCAACTTCTCAACCTTTTAACCCTTAAAGGCAAAATTTGCATCGACAGCAGAAAAGCTGAAAACGGTGCAATATTCTTTGCACTAAAAGGAGACAATTTTGATGGCAACCGGTTCGCAGCAGATGCCCTGAAGGCCGGGTGCGTAAAAGCCGTTATTGATGATCCCGCTTTCAAAAAAAATGATCAATACATCCTTGTGGATGATGTGCTCTCCTTCCTTCAGGAAATGGCCAAAGATTATCGCAAAAAGCTTGCTGTTCCTTTTCTGGGAATTACCGGCACAAACGGGAAAACCACAACCAAAGAGTTATGTCAGTTGGTACTTTCAAGGTCTTTTAACTCGTTCGCAACACAAGGAAACCTGAACAACCACATTGGCGTGCCTGTAACCATCCTTGCGCTGAAGCATCCGCATGACCTTGCAGTAATTGAAATGGGAGCCAACCATGTCGGGGAGATCGCAGCATTGAGCGAAATTGCCATGCCCACTCACGGACTGATCACCAACATCGGAAAAGCACATCTAGAAGGATTTGGCAGTTTGGATAACATAGAAAAAGCCAAAACAGAACTCTATCGGTTTGTAAAGAAACAGGAAGGTACGCTGTTCGTTAATGGGGATGATGAACGGATGATAAAATATGCTGATTACCCCAATGCGGTTACATATGGTAAACAACCTGACTTCCATTGCATCGGCACCATCACAAAGCATATTCCCTTTCTTGAAATTTCATTCGAAACACATAAGGACTTTGGTGCCCTGAAAGGAAAAACTTCAGGAACAATAAAAACCAAACTTACAGGCAGCTATAACTTTGGCAATGTAATGGCAGCCATAACAATCGGATTGTACTTCGGTGTCCCTCTAAAAGATGTCATTCAGGCCATCGAAGGCTACACCCCTCAGAATAACAGATCACAAATCGTGAAGACCCAAAAGAATACCGTACTGATGGATGCATACAATGCCAACCCAACAAGCATGGTCGCTGCACTTGAAAACTTCCAACTGATTAAAAATCAACCCAAATCGGTATTTCTTGGCGACATGCTTGAACTTGGTGAAGACGCTGAAAAAGAGCACGAACAGATCGTAAAGTGGCTGAATCAACACCCTTCATGGGTGAAAGTCCTGGTTGGCAATAATTTTCAATCTGTTACATCCGGCCATAATGACGTGACCACCTTTTTAAATGCTACAGAGGCTGCAACTTGGTTAAAGGACCAACCTGTCAGTGGTCATCATATTCTTATAAAAGGATCAAGGGGAATTCAGATGGAGCAGCTCCTTAAATACCTATAATCCAAATGGAAACATATCGTGCCATAGGGGTAATGTCGGGAACATCACTCGACGGGGTGGATCTGGCATACTGTGTTTTCACAAAAACAGCGAATGGATGGTCATTTAAGATTCTGGAGGCGACAACACGTTCTTACCCGGAAAACTGGAAGGACAGTTTAAAAAATGCCGCAAAGCTATCCGGAGATCAGCTGATATCATTTCACATGGCATATGGGCATTTCCTTGGAAACATAGTCAAAGACTTTATCAAAAATCACAAGATCAACAAAAAAGACCTGCTTATTGCCAGTCACGGACATACGGTCTTTCATAAACCGGATTACGGCTATACATTTCAGCTGGGGCATGGCACTGCCATTGTAGCGAACACAGGATGTAACACGGTATCAGACTTCAGGTCGGCCGATGTGGCATTGGGCGGCCAGGGTGCACCCCTCGTGCCGCTTGCCGACCGTGAATTGTTTGCTGATTATGACGCATGCATGAACCTGGGTGGGTTTACCAACATCTCCTACGATTCAAATCAACATCGGATCGCTTTTGACATTTGTCCGCTGAATTTTGTCCTCAACCGCCTGGTGCGTAATGCCCGGATTCAGGGCAATGTTTATGATTATCCGGATCAAAATAATAAAAACATACTTGATTTTGACCCTTCCGGTCGTATCGCACAATCAGGAAACCTGGATAAAGAGCTGTTGCTAAATCTTAACAGTATCCCCTATTATCATCAAACACCTCCCAAAAGCCTCGGTGAAGAGTGGGTAAATGAATTCATCCAACCATTATTATCGCCTTCCGGAGCTGCATTAGAAGATCTATTGAATACCTTTTGCCACCATGCAGCATATCAAATCGCAAAGGTTATTAACGGCATCCCAAATTGCAACGATGTATTAATTAGCGGTGGCGGTGCTTACAATTCTTTTTTTTTAGAGTTGCTTCGAAAAAATGTTGAAAGCCACATCGCGCTAACCATTCCTGAAAACGAGATCATCAACTTTAAAGAGGCGCTGATCTTCGCCTGGCTGGGCGTACTTTGCATGCGAAAAGAGCATAATTGCCTGGCTTCGGTTACGGGTGCATCCACAAATGCTATCGGTGGAAGCATCCATTGGGTCTGATTGTTTTCACGGGGAAAAATCAAACCTTTCGTTTCTTTGCAACACTTTAATAAAAAAGGGTTTCAGGCATTAATTTCCTTTGCTTATTAGGGCAATTTCATTAATTTTGCTGCATGCAGTTAATATGCATGCGTTTACTTCATATCATACTGATTTTCAACACACAAAACAAACATCATTATAAATAATATTTAAATAGTAATGGACACAACCATCACCAAACCCAAAAACCAAAAAGTAAATTTCCTTGCCAATTATGTAGAGGAGATGATGCACCGTTTTCACTATGATGCAGACACCGTTTCCATCATTGAGGAAGAGGATTTACTTCCGGGCGGCCTGCTGGAAAGACTGCACATGGCCTATCCTCAACATTCAGGCCTGAAGGAGGAAGCTGAATTCTTGTTTAATGACAAAAAGCAGTATTACGGATTAAAAGGATTCCGCGAAATTGTTAAAGTTTTGAGTGCCCATGGGATCCATATCGGCCATCTTGAGGAGCGGGAGCTTTTCATCAGGGTGTACCGCTTCATGGCAACCAAACACGTACTAAACACCATCAACTGGTCGAACTTTGAAAAGGACTCAGTTTTTCAGCTTGTGTTCCCGCAACCCGGAATGATCCGGCCCGACATCACCAAAGCCTATCTGAATGCAGGTTCTGAGGAGGAAAAAGAGAAAATCATAAAGGATTACATCAAGGAAACCAATCCACATGATGGAAAGCAACTTTTGAACAAACCCACGTTTGTTAACGAAAGTGGCAAAATTGAAGTCGTGGAGGGCAGCCAGCATAAGTATCCGCAATGTCAGCTGATTTTCGACATTCAGACGCAAAACTGTTTTGCCTTCTGCAATTATTGTTTCCGCCATGCACAGGTTCGCGGTGATGAAGATATGTTCATTCAGAAAGATGTATATCAGATCCATGAATACCTGAAGCAGCACAAAGAGGTTACAGATGTGCTTATCACAGGTGGTGATGCAGGTTTTATAAAGGCGGACCGATTTGAAGAGTACATCATGCCAATTATTGAGGATCCGGAAATGAGCCACGTAAAGAGCATCCGTCTGGGTACACGTGTACTCACCTATGACCCTGAGATGATCATTAAAAAGTCGTATAACAAGATGCTTTCCCTTTTCAAAAAACTATACGACAATGGCATTCAGCTGGTATTCATGTCACATTTTTCAACCCCCCGCGAGTTGATGAACCCCAGCACCATTGCTGCCATTCGCAGGCTAAAGGCACACGGTGCCACCATAAAAAGCCAGAGTCCCATAATGAATCACATCAGCCTGTTCCAACATGATGATGGAAAGATCGATGTGGATCGTTCGGCTCAGAACTGGATCGATTTGGGCAATTTGCTCGCGATGCTTGGTGTGGGCTTCCACTCCATGTATTGTGCACGTCCGACCGGTGAACATCATTACTTCACGCAGCCGCTTGCAGAAATTGACAAGGTGTTCAGTAAAGTATACAGAAGCTTACCCTCCATAAACCGTCCTTCACGATACATCACCATGACCTCTTCAGCGGGTAAGATATCCCTCCTTGGAACCATGGAGCTGCATGGGGAAAAGCTTTTCGCGCTCAAGTTCAATGAAGCCCGGAACATGGAATGGATGGACAAGGTATATCTGACAAAGTATGATGAGGAGGAAAACACCATTGCCAACCTCAAGCCATACGGAACCGACAAGCACTTCTTTGAGGATGAGCTGGAAGAAATTGAAAGGAAGCTCCACGAATCAATCGAGAGCGGAAGAAAATAATAAGAGGATAACCCCTACTGACATGATAAACAAAGTTGTAAAAACAGCATCTGAAGCTGTTGCAGACGTATTTGACGGAGCCACTGTAATGATCAGCGGCTTTGGCGAAGCGGGCAGCCCCATAGAGCTGATCCACGCGCTGATCGACCAGGGAGCCAAGGACCTCACAATAGTGAGCAACAACACCGGTAACGGCCATGTAGGGCTCGCTGCGCTCATCGAAAACCGACAGGTCAGGAAAATGATCTGCTCATTTCCCCGCACAGCCCATTCGGTAGTCTTTCCCGAGTTGTACAAAAATGGAGAGATTGAACTGGAGCTTGTGCCACAAGGAACCCTTGCAGAACGGATCAGGGCAGGCGGTGCCGGCATTCCGGCCTTCTACACCCCCACGTCAGTAAACACTCCGCTGGCTGAAGGAAAAGAGACCAGAGAAATTAACGGAAACCCGTATGTACTTGAATATGGGTTAAAGGCCGATTTCTCCCTTGTAAAATGCAAAACGGCTGACAGGCACGGCAATCTGCTGTTCAACAAAACCGCACGAAACTTCGGCCCCATCATGTGCATGGCAGCAAAAGCGGCCATCGTGCAAGCCAAAGAGGTTGTTGAACTGGGGGGTATTGACCCCGAAATTGTTGTCACCCCGGGCATTTTTGTTAATAAAGTGGTTGAAGTCGCAAACCCGTTAAGTGAAAATCAATTAATCAAAGAAGAGAGGAGGTATCCATGGACATAGCAGCAAAAACTGGATGGAGCCGTGAAGAGATGGCACAAAACATAGCCCGGGACATTCCTGACGGTTCCTATGTGAACCTGGGCATTGGAATGCCGGAACTGGTAGCCAACTATATCCCCGAAAACCGTGAAGTGGTATTCCATACTGAAAATGGTTTGCTGGGTATCGGACCTTCCCCTGCTGAAGGTCAGGAAGACGATGAAATGATCAATGCCGGCAAAAAGCCTGTTACAGCAAACAAAGGGGCGGCCTTTTTTCATCATGCTGACAGTTTTGCCATGATCCGTGGCGGACACATCGACATTTGCGTGCTTGGTGCATTTCAGATATCGGAAAACGGCGATCTGGCCAACTGGTCAACCGGAGAACCAAAGGCAATCCCCGCTGTTGGTGGGGCAATGGATTTGGTTCAGGGTGTGAAGCATGTGATCATCATTACAAAACACACGACCAAGGATGGTAAGCCAAAAATTGTGAGGGAGTGCACCTACCCCCTCACAGGGAAAGGGGTAGTTGACCGGATCTATACCGATCTTGCCATCATCGACGTAACAGACAAGGGGCTGTTCGTGAAGGAGATGGCTCCGGGGGTCGACTTTAATACATTGCAAGGCAAAACAGAAGCCCTTCTCAACCAATATTAAGTTATATTTTTCTAATCTGTTTTTTTTATGATGATCCAGGATAAAGATCTGGCCATTGGCCGGAAAACCGAACAAGGCCTGTATGATGAAGCGAAAAAATACATGCCTGGCGGCGTAAGCCGCAATGTATTGTACCGTCAGCCACACGCGCATTATGTTTCCGGGGCATCGGGCTGTTATGTCACCGACATCAATGGTGTGGAACGTATTGACTTCGCCAACAACATCGCATCGCTCATTCACGGACATGCCCATCCCGCCATCATTGATGCCGTTACCCAACAATTGCAAAGGGGTACGGCTTACACGGTTGGAACCGAGGTTGAAATTGATTATGCCCGCCTGCTATGCGACCGCATCCCCAGCTTTGACAAACTGCGCTTTGTAAATTCAGGTACCGAAGCGGTTATGGCTATGATAAAAGCTGCACGTGCCTACACCGGCAAACCGAAAATTGCCAAGGCAGAAGGAGGATACCATGGCAGCTATGATTTTGCTGAAGTCAGCCAAAGCGCTTCACCGGCCACCTGGGGCGAAATTGACACACCCAACAGTGTCCGGCATGCCAAAGGAACACCTCAGGCTGTTCTCGATCACGTGGTGATCATTCCATTCAATGACATTGAGCGAAGCATCAACATCCTTAACAAGCATAAGGATGATCTGGCCTGTGTCCTGATCGATCCACTACCGCACAGGATTGGCAATGCCCCTGCCTCCCGGGAGTTCATTCAGGCAATTTACGACTGGACACGTGCCAACAATTCGCTGTTATGTTATGATGAGGTGATCTGTTTTCGGGTAAATTATGAAGGAGCACAGGCCGATTATCCAGTGAAACCTGACCTTACTTCACTCGGGAAGATCATTGGCGGCGGTTTCCCGATTGGCGCATTTGGCGGACGATCAGAGGTTATGAACATCCTTGATCCTGGTGATTCTGAATTTCGCTTCCCTTTGTCGGGAACATTTTCCGCCAATCCCATTTCCCTTACCGCCGGTAAGGTGGCAATGGAATTGTTTAATCGTGAAACGGTTGAAAAGTTGAACCAAAAAACAAAGATTGCCATCGGACAGGTTAAGGAAGCAGGAAAAATTGCTGATATCCCCATGTGTATCACCGGCAGAGGATCGATGTTTAAAGTACATTTCAGGGAAAAAGCCCCCGTTTCATACCGCGATGCATACGACGATCCGAACATGAAAAAGG
>SKTA01000204.1 GCA_007122745.1 Bacteroidales bacterium | reverse complement strand
GAGCACAATGCTAAAGAACAGGAGAAATGCCATATGTCGTTTCAATTGCCGGTGGTTTATATCAACACGATATTAAACAATCCATATCCTGAAAATGTTTGTGAACTATGAAACTGCTTTGTGGTTGAGATAATTTCGCCATTATTTGAAGGTGAAACGGTTAACAATTGTCAAAGAGTCTGACAACATTGTTTTATGTCGACAAATTACACAAATTATTGCTCAAATTGGCACAAATTAAAATGATGATTATCAACAATGTGACATCATTAAAATAAAAAAAAATACAATTGAAAATGGATTTAAAAGGAAAAATTGCAATCATTACCGGTGCTACCTCCGGAATCGGAAAGGTTACGGCGCTGGCCATCGCCAGGGAGGGCGCTCATTTGGTGCTGCCCGTTCGTAACATGGAAAAAGGGGAAACCCTGAAAGAGGAAATAGTCAGGGAAACGGGAAACAAAGCCATTGACCTGATGCCATGTGATCTTGCATCACTGGACTCCATCCGCAGTTTTGCAAAACAATTTCTGGCAAAATTTGATCGTCTGGATCTGTTGATCAACAATGCCGGTTTGTGGGAAGTAAAGCGCAGTGAATCTGTTGATGGCGTCGAAATGAATTTTGCCGTGAACCATCTTGCCCCTTTTCTGATGACCAACCTGCTTCTTGATGCAATCAAAAAAAGTGCTCCGGCGCGCATTATCAACGTTTCCAGTAATGCGCATAAATATGCCAAAATGAACTTTGATGATATTGAAGGCAAAAAGAGATGGGACAGCATGAAGTCCTACGCGCAGAGCAAGTTGGCGAATATTTTCTTTACCCGAAAGCTTGCCCACGAACTTGTAGGCACGGGTGTGACAGTCAACTGCCTGCATCCGGGTGTAGTAAGCACCCGCCTGTTTGATAAAATGCCGGGCCTTTTCCGAAGGATATTCGGTTTGTTCATGATTTCACCGGAAAAAGGAGCGGAAACCAGCATCTTTCTGGCAACCTCACCGGAGGTGGAAGGAATTAGCGGGGCATACTTTAAAAAGAAAAAGATGGCCAAGACGACCAGGCACGCGGAGGATATGAAAGCCGCCGACATCTTGTGGGAGGTCAGTAAGGAATATTGCGGACTTTAACTTGATTGCCGATTATCGATTGTCGATTTTCGATTATTGATTAAAGAAAGCTCGAAGCTCGAAGGAAGTGAAGATTTATAAATTAGCAAATTTGCAAATTAGCAGATGTGCTAAACTCTAAACCCTCAACCATAAACCTTAAACCTTAAACTTCTAAACACCTCAACAACCAAACCTTTCACCAATGAATCATCTCAAAAACCAAACCAGCCCATACCTGAAACAACACATGCACAATCCGGTTGACTGGTATCCCTGGGGAGAAGAGGCTCTGGCCAAAGCAAAACGTGAAAACAAACCTTTGCTGGTAAGCATTGGTTATTCGGCCTGTCACTGGTGCCATGTGATGGAGGGGGAGAGCTTTGAAGATAATGAGGTGGCGAGGTTGATGAACAGCCACTTTGTTTGCATCAAGGTTGACAGGGAAGAGCGGCCGGATGTTGACCACTTATACATGAATGCCGTTCAGATGGTATCCGGACACGGTGGATGGCCGCTGAACTGTTTTGCCCTTCCCGACGGGAGGCCTTTCTGGGGCGGAACCTATTTCCCGAAGGAACAGTGGAAACAGATTCTGGAAAGGGTTGCGACCCTTTTTACGGATCAGTATGATGATGTGCTGAAACAGGCAGAAAACATTACCCAAGGCATTGCCAATGCCGGTTTTGTGGTTGCAAAGGCTGAGAAAGCAGCCTTCGTTAAAACGGATGCGGAACAGATCTTTGCGAATCTTTCCGAATACCTGGATTATAAGGAGGGAGGAACAAAAGGGGCACCCAAGTTTCCGCTGCCCAACAACCTGGAGTTCTTACTTCATTATCATCATCAAACCGGTTCGTCGGAAGCCCTGGACCATGTACTACTGAGCCTCCGCAAAATGGCCATGGGCGGCATCTACGACCAGATCGGCGGCGGATTTGCCCGGTATGCGACAGATGCACGGTGGAAAATCCCACACTTTGAAAAGATGCTGTATGACAATGGGCAGCTTCTGTCTATCTATGCAAACGCCTGGAAGGTAAACCCCGATCCTTTGTTTAAATCTGTAGTTTATGATTCGATCTCTTTCGCAGAAAGGGAGCTGTGCGCGCAGAATGGCGTTTTTTATTCAGCCTTGGATGCCGACAGTGAAGGGGAGGAGGGGAGATTTTATGTTTGGAAGGAAAAAGAGCTGGATGCGGTTCTGGGAGCAGAGGCTGCCATCGTCAAAAAATATTACCAGGTAGGTGAAAAAGGTTTTTGGGAGAAGGGTAACAATATCCTCTTGCGCGATAAGGATGACAAAACCTTTTGTGATCAGGCAGGGATAAAATTGTCTGATTTACAGGATGTTTTGTTAAGAGCCCGGACAAAACTGATGCAATCACGATCGGAGCGTGTGCGTCCCGGGTTGGATGATAAGGTGCTGGTCTCCTGGAATGCGCTAATGATCAAGGGGCTGGCAGATGCTTATGCCGCATTTGGTGAGCAAGACTTTTTGGACAAAGCAATGCGGGCCGCAGATTTTATTCTTGACTACGCCATACAAAAGAATGGCCAGTTTTACAGGGTGTTAAACGGTAAAACCGGATCCATTCCGGGTTTTCTGGAGGATTACGCGCTGTTTGCTCAGGCGCTGATCCGGCTGTATGAGGTTTCGTTGAACGTGAAATACCTGGAAGTATCCAGGCGCCTAACCTCTTACGTGCTGAAACATTTCAGCGTTGAGGGAACCACGCTTTTTGCCTTTTCACCGACCGATGGTGAACAGCTTCCCGCTCCCCACTTTGAGATTTTTGACAATGTCATCCCCGCATCCAACTCCGTGATGGCGCGTGTGTTATTCTATCTGGCTCATTATTTTG
>SKTA01000052.1 GCA_007122745.1 Bacteroidales bacterium | reverse complement strand
GACTTTTCCCAATGTGGGGATTTGGTTGTTTGAGGATAACGGTTGCCATTGTACTTGATGACAGCCAAAATAACAACATCAGGCAGAAAGTAACATTACTGATGCGCAAAAAACGAGATAAACCATTCATTTTAAAGCAGTTTAACTGAACAAATGGTAACTCGCGGGAAAGAAAATCAGATAGGTAACCTGTTACAGGAAAACAATCTGTCGCTTTTCGCCCGAAAGCTACTGAATTGGTTGCATCTGGCAGGTCTTCTGACTTTCCCTGATTCAAACTCCTTCCCATCCTTTGAAACGGACAGTGGATTTTTGTTTAAACCTGCTGCCATTTCAGGCAGTCAGGGGATCACAGCTACGGGGATAGTTTTGGATTTGCACCAAATTCCCTTTAAATCTCTGGAGAACCAGATATGCTGCAAATATAACATTAAAAATGAATCGCTCCTGTTTTGTGCACCAGATGAATGCTACTTTTAATCCGTCGCATCGGAGCTGGGAGCTGGGAACTGGGAGCTGGGAGCTGAGATCTGAGAACTGGGAACTGGGAACTGGGAACTGGGAACTGGGAGCTGGGTCTAAACGTCATCCTGAACCCATTCACTTCGTTCAGGGCAGGCTCCGTGAAGGACCTATCAGCTTTCTAACAGATTCTTCGCTGGCGCTCAGAATGACAAAAACGCTAAACGCTAAACCCTAAACACAACAAGGACTCCCTTTACCGGACCACCTGCAGTTGGCGTGCATGCATCAGGCATTCTTGCAACCTTAGTAAAAAAGATCTTCTTCAATATTGAAGGTCCTTTGTGTATTGTTTCTGGAATAATCAAAAAGCATGTCTCCATTTTCCCTGATCAGCCTGACGAAATTCAGATCATACCATACTATTGCCCTACCCACACTCAAACCCGATAAAACATCCAGTTGCGTGTTGCCATTGCTGAACTCCGTTACCTTGACGGTGGCATTGTTCCGGATACGCAGGTAGTCAATGGTAATGGAACTTCCTCCTTCGATTGTGATCAGAACAACTCCCTGATCGTTTCTTAGGAAGTTGATATTGGCAATTGCATTATATACAGTAGGTGCCCTTCTTCTGAAGCCTGGATTGTATCGGTCGAGGGCTTGTTGCGCTGCTGTACCGGGAATGACTATATTTTCCAGTTTGATCAGATTAATGGCTGCAAACAGGCCTGCTATTGCCCGGTCGTAATCCTGGGCCAGCAATCTGTCATTCTCCTCTTTGAGCGCCAGAACAGGGTCAAATGTTTCCGCTGTTTTGTAGGCCACGGAGGCAACATTCATCCCGGTGTTTGCAAAGGAAGCACCTGTAAGATAAACGGTTCCCTGATTGTCAAAACTAAGGCCAAAGGCATTAAAGTCGGGATTTTCCATGTAAATATCGGTCCCTTTATGCATGCCTGCGGGGCTAAACCTTGCGACAAACATGAACTGATTGGCCGGGTTAAGCGTATCAAGGTTCGCGCGTTGTGCCCATTGCAATCTTCCTGAAGGATTATACTTTGCCAAAAAAACATCTGCGTAATCCTTAACAGAAAAATTATTCCGTCCGAAAACGACCTGATCATTGAACGTACCGGCGAAATAGACGTTCTGGTCATGGTCTAATGCAACATGGTAGGCGATAACACTATGTTGGCTGTCAGGTTGTCTTACCCACTGAAGTACGCCGTTATAATCGAACTTTGCAAGAAAAGCCCCATGTGTTTCATTTGCCGATGACAACCTGAAGTTACCAAATTCGGCTGCTCCCCTGAAGAACCCGGTAACATATGCGTTACCCATGTTGTCGAAAA
Organism: Bacteroidales bacterium; assembly: GCA_007122745.1. GTDB lineage: Bacteria > Bacteroidota > Bacteroidia > Bacteroidales > UBA7960 > PUPG01. Next base: position 1,167 of record SKTA01000052.1, on the reverse strand, counting down.
TCAGGTCATTCCTGTTACCTCCCCGGTGACCGCCAAACTCATATACCTGCTCCCAGATACTGCTGGCAAGACTTCCCAGGTGCGGGCTGTCGTCCAATTCAATGACAATTGCCGTGACATCGGCATACCTGGGCATGGTCAGTCCAATTGGTGCATTTATGTATGTGGGATCGCTAACGGTATACCTTTCGTCCCTGAAAATAATGTAATCGCCACCCGGATGCCTGGTAAAACGAACGGCAGTGGCAATATGGTCATCATATTCCAGTCCGACAACCTGCAGGTTCAGAAGCTCCCTGACCAGATATGCAAATAATACCGATCGGTCTTCACAGTCAGAATATGGATAATGTAAAACCTCTTCAGCAAAGAAAAACTTCTCATAACCAAACTGTTCATTATCTGTTTTATAGTCGAAGGCTGTTTGGGTGAACCGGAGCAAAAAATTTGCTGCATCTGTTTCTTCCCTGTCTGCAATCAACGGCATCAGATTTTCAGCGAGTGACTCCTGTGCAATGGGTGAAACGGCCGAATCAAAATAAACATTGATCTGTGACTGCGGATAATCGGCATAAAACTTAACAGTATTTGCACAATATGCGAAATCAAGCGCATGAGTTTCTCCTCCATATTCGAATGTGAGCTCACGTATTGCTGCGAAATCGCCAAGATTCAGGGGGCTGTTGATGTTCATGTCCATAATGCGGGGTGCATCGGGAAAATCCTGATCGTACGTATAAACCTTTGGGGCATCCCCTTCAACAAGGTAAAAATGTATGCCATCAAACACCTGAAAGCTGATCTCGTATATTTGATGCATCGATGGAAGCATCAGCATGGCCTGATTATCATGGTATGCAGCCCGCGCTCTGTAACCGGAGCGGTTCATCAGAAACCATGTGAGAAGTACGGCACCGTTTTCTGAGCGGATGTAAATTTCGCGGGCCGTATTTCTTACCAGCATGTAATAGCCCCAGTCGTTCAGGTTCATGCGCCGTTTCTGCTCATCCAACTGATTCACAAGGTGGTTGTAGTTTGCATTGCTTGCATCTGTCCAAAACAGGGCAATTGTTTCATTGTTAATGGTGTTTGGTACCCGGACCATAATGGCCGGATCATAGGTTAACCTGATGCGATTCCCATAAAAATTGAGGTTCAGGCTGCGCG
>SKTA01000246.1 GCA_007122745.1 Bacteroidales bacterium | reverse complement strand
TGGCCCAGTCAGGCCATGCACCGTAAGTTTTCAACCATCCGCCGTCGTTAATATTCAGAAATTTTTCCCAACCCATTTTCAAATGGCTGGGGCCGTTTACTTCCAGCATTCCGCCGTCATTCACATTTACATGGTCGTATGTTACCAGGTCAAAACCATTGGTAAACAGAGTTGCGCTTTCAACGTCGAGCTCACCATTAACTGCCAGGTCACTACCCAGGGTGACCTTTTGTGCCCTCAGGGGTTCTTCTGTTTTTTGGCCGGTTAGTCGGTCGTAACCGGGTTGCAACCCGCCACCGTCGCGCGCTTCGGTTTTGTTGATTGATATATGATGCAGTGGTTTAACTGAATGCAGCGTAGCGTTTGACATACCATAAAGTTCTACCAGGCCACCTGTTGGTTCAAAATCATGGCGGTGGTTTGTGAAGCTGCCAACGGTTCTTATGATTCCTCCACTTATGTCAGAGGTTAAGTTATGCGATCCTGCATTAACAAGGATTCCGCGGTTTTTGAAATCCAAAACCCCGCCGCTCATGGTGATGGATGCATTGGAGGTGGCTGCCCACCAACTGGTTGTGGTTCCGCCAAACACATTGAAGTTGCCACCGGTAATGTTTAATGTCCCATTCAAATCAACGAATCCATCATGGTTTGACAAGTTGATCGTTCCTCCCTCATGGAGCCCGAAATGGCCGAAAATGCCGTTCTGAACCAAATTGTTTGCCGTAAAGGTACCGGCTTGCACGATCACCCCGCCCGACTCCCAGTCGTAGTTGTTGCAGCTAACTACTGCCGAGGGGTTGTTGATGATGATGTGCCCTCCAAAATAGTTTTCAACCACCAGGTTATTGAAGCTTTCGGAATTATTGATCTCATGGGTGGCAAATTTTTGCCCTTCTTTATTAACAATATATCTGAAAACCACCGTACCGTTACCTTCTATGAAATGCTCCGGCCCGGCCATATTGCTCCAGTTGCCCCAAACGGTGATTGTGTGGTCGTTGGGATTAAAAGTTCCGGATTGAATGGTAAGGTCTCCATTTACGAGCAGGTCGTTGTTTATGCTCACCGTTACTTTCCCGTTGATGGTAAGGTTGTTAAAATAGTCTCCCGGATTTACTTGGATCTGCTGGTTTCCGGCGGGTCGTTCCATGCTTACAGTTCCGGTGGTGAACTGGAAGTTTCCGCTGTTGGTCAGATTACCACGAAGAATGGTGGTGATGTTTGCCAGTCCGCGAAACGTCCCCGACAGGATGTTGAGCGAACCGATGCTCAACGTGCTTGTTGAGGAACTGCCGATCCTGACCTGGCCGCTTCCTGTTTTTTCGACACCAATTCCACCAAAAATGCTGTTGCTGTTGTTGCTGGTTATTGTTGAGTGGCCGCTGCCGGTAAAAAGCACGCCGCAATTACTAAAGTTAACCTTTGATCCGACTGAAAACTCCCAGTCGCCATTCAGTTCGATGCGTGATGGGGTAAATGCGCTGAATCCTGCTGATGAAAACCAGATTATATCACCGGTAACCAGTTTGGCAGTATTTTGAATCATGGGGGAAACCTGGAAAAAGCCATTTATGGCCAGTGTGCCATGAATGTTTGCAGTGCCGCCAACAGTGAGGGTAGCCTCGTTGTTGCTGGTTGCTGTTATGCTAAGTGTGGCGTCTGCCTCTATCAGCAGGTTGTTGCAGATCGCATTGGTGATGCCGCTTACAACCGGCTGGTTGGCAGTCCCCGCCGGAATAATTACATTATGTGTTGACATTGGCAGGCCCCAGGGCGTCCAGTTGTTGACATTGTTCCAGGAGGTACTGGCACTGCCGTTCCATGTTTTGGTTGTTTGACCGTAGCCCGCAGTTGACAGCAGCAATGCTGCTAAAGCTGAAAGTAAAAGTAGTTTTTTCATGACGCGCTCCTTGTTTTGGTTAATAATGGCTTAATATTGAAATATGTGTTTGGTCGCAATGATTATTTGTTGTATCGCTTGATGTTTTTCGCAATCCAGGCATAACTGAGTTTAGAGTTTAGAGTGTATAGGCCGGACTTGGCCGGCCTGCATATTTTACAACGATAAAACTTGTAGGGACAGCGCTTGAGCTGTCCAAAATGTAAAGTAAAATGCGCACTAAAAACATAGTTATTAACCCCGAAAAGTGTAAACAAAATTCAGGACGGGTCACTGCTTATCGGTTACAGGATCAGGAATTCGTTATAATAGGCTAAGGGTTTTTTAACCACCACGATAGACTCAGGTGCAGCAGTGCCCTTCGAGGAATAGCACCACTTTAAAAACTTTCCCAGGTCTTGTTCGTCGCCTTCAGCGTCAATGATGATGTTGCCATTGCGCTCGGTTACCTGTCCGCGGATCGAACAATCATGTGCCGCCTGGAGAGCGTGAAAACGGAACCCGCTTTGCTGGAAATTGCCTTTGAGGATGATCTGGTAGTGCAGGTTCATCTGTCCATAATGGTTTAGAAGTTGAGGGGTTTAGATGTTTAGTTGTTGAATTACTGTTTCAGCAGCCGCAATGTTTGCATGGCATGGCCACTGCTGACCCTCAGCAGGTATAAGCCTCGTTCGTGCCCGCTGAGATCGAATTGATGCAAGCCTGCACCCGGCACTTGTTTATCCAGCACTTTTATCCCAACCAGGCTGTACACTTCGACCTTTATGTTTTCGTGATTTCCGTCATCCATGATCTCCAGGTTGAAAACGCCTTGCGAAGGGTTGGGGAACACACGGATGCTTAACCCACCGGCTTCAGTCTCAGTAAATGGCACCGGCACAGTTTCGTCTTTTCTGTCAAAGGTTGTTGCAAGCTTCCTGCGCAGTCTCTCATCATCCACAGCAACGATGGCTTTTGGTGGCTGACAGAAACTGCCGTCGGTGGTGATGTATGCGCTGAGGTAGGCACCCTGCTCTATGGTTGTTCCCGGGAGCATTAAGATGTTATGTCCGGCGATCAATGTGGCGCTGCCGCCCTCATGCACGGT